>JAAAOL010000109.1 GCA_009908885.1 Bacteroidota bacterium
TGCACACGCGGTCATTCGACATCACACGCGGAAACGCCACGGACCTGCCTGCCGTGCGGGCGCTGCTGCGGCGCTGCGACCTCCCGACCGCTGGCATCGACCGGTGCGCGGGGACGCTGATCGTCGCTCGGACAGACGACACCTGCATCGGCGCGGTGGCGCTGGAGCCGCATGGCGACGACGTGCTGCTCCGCTCGGTCGCCGTCGACGCAGCGGTTCGCGGCCAGGGGATCGGGCGAGCCCTCACGCAGGCGGCGCTGACCCTGGCCTGCGACCTCGGCGCTCGGAACGTCTACCTGCTTACCGAAACAGCTGAGATTTTCTTCGCCAGGCTCGGTTTTCGGCGCGTCGCCCGAGCCGAGGTGCCCGTGGCGGTGCGCGCCTCCGACGAGTTCACCACGCTCTGTCCGCAGAGCGCTGCCGTCATGACCCTCGCCCGCGATGACATAATACCCGACTCCGATACGTCGCCCCGGTAGTCTCGCTTCAGCAGATGCGCGGGAGTTGCGCGCCGCTGAGCATGTCGAGGATGCGCTCGACGCCGATGCTGCTGGTGAGCGTGACGACGGCGTCGCCCTCGGTGTCGTCGCCCACCGTGCCGATCTGCCGGGCGCCCTCTGCCACCGGATGTGCCTGCATCACCGCCAGCGCCCGCTCGGCCTGCGCCGCCGGGACGAAGGCGACGAACCGCCCCTCGTTGGCCACGTAGAGCGGGTCCAGGCCCAGCATCTCACAGGCGCCGCGCACGTCTTCCCGCACCGGGATCTGCCGCTCGTCGACCTGCAGCTCATACCCCGACGCCTCGGCGATCTCGTTGAGCGCGCTGGACAGGCCGCCCCGCGTCAGGTCGCGCAGGCAGCGCACGTCGAGCCCGTCATCCAGCAGGTCGCGGACGACGGCGTGGAGCGGGGCCGCGTCGCTCTCGATGGCGCTCTCGAAGGTGAGCCCCTCGCGCGTCGCCATGATGGCGATGCCATGCCGCCCCAGGTCGCCGCTGACCAGGATGGCATCGCCCGGCTGGATGGCGCCCGGCGCGATGGTGCGGTCCGCCGCCAGCGTGCCGAGGCCGGTCGTATTGATGAAGCACCCGTCGCCGCTGCCCTTGTCCACCACCTTCGTGTCGCCCGTGACGATATGCACACCTGCCCGCTCGGCGGCGTCACGCATCGAGCAGACGATCTGCCACAGCGTCTCCATCGGCAGCCCTTCTTCCAGGATGAAGCCGACGCTCAGGTAGCGCGGCTGCGCGCCGCTCATGGCGAGGTCGTTCACCGTTCCGTAGACGGCCAGTGAGCCGATGTCACCGCCTGGAAACTGGAGCGGATGTACGACGAACGAGTCGGTGGTGACGGCGAGGCGCGTGCCGTCCACCGGCACCACGGCGGCGTCGTGTGCGGCGTCCAGGCCGAGCCCGTCGAACCCCGCCGCGAACATCCGCGCGATGAGGTCGTGCATGAGCCGCCCGCCGCTGCCGTGCGCCAGCAGCACGTGCGGGTAGTCGGATATCGGAATCGGGCAGGCGAGCGTGAAGTCGGATACCGGAGGCATGGGGGCGTGGTGCGTGGTGCGTGTTGCGTGATGCGTGGTGCTTTGCAGTGTAGGAAAAAGCGTCTTTTGCGACTTCGTTAGCCCGAGTCGCGTGTCAATCGACGAAGCCACTTGGACGACAGACCGCTGACGGCGGACCGCTGACTCAATCCTCCGATAGCGGTCTGCGGTCCGTGGTCTGCTGTCACGCTAGCGCAGCGCGTTTGCGGTAGCGGTAGTACGCGGCGCAGGCGCCTTCGGACGACACCATCGTCGCGCCGAGGGGATGCTCCGGCGTGCAACGCGTGGCGAAGGCCGGGCAGTCCGGCGGCTTCTTGCGGCCCTGCAGCACGAGCCCGCTGATGCACTCGGGCGACTCCTCGACGTGCAGGGCGTCCACGCCGAAGCGCTGCTCGGCGTCGTAGGCGGCGTAGGCCGGGGCCAGGCCGAGGCCGCTGTGGGGGATCTGTCCGATGCCACGCCACTTTCGGGGGATGACCTGAAACACCTCGCGCATGAGGTCCTGCGCCGGGACGTTGCCCGCACTCGGCACGGCGCGCTGGTAGGCGTTCTCCACCTCGGCGCGCCCTTCTTCCAGCTGCTTCACGCACAGATAGACGCCGCCCAGCAGATCCACCGGTTCGAAGCCCGTTACCACGATGGGCACGTCGTACTTTTCAGCGAGCGGTTCGTACTCGGCGACGCCCATCACGGCGCAGACGTGCCCCGCCGCCAGGAAGCCCTGCACCCGGTTGCCCGGGGCCGCCAGGATCGCCTCCATCGCAGGCGGGACGAGCACGTGCGAGATCAGCATCGAGAAGTTAGTCAGCCCGCGCTGGTGCGCCTGGTAGACGGCCATCGCGTTGGCCGGGGCCGTGGTCTCGAAGCCGACGGCGAAGAAGACGACCTCGCGCTCGGGATTCTTGGCCGCGATCTGGACGGCGTCGAGGGGCGAGTAGACGATGCGCACGTCGCCGCCCTGCGCCTTGACGGACAGCAGGTCGTCGTGGCTGCCGGGCACGCGCAGCATGTCGCCGAAGGAGCAGAACGTCACGTCCGGCCGCCCGGCGATGGCGATGGCCCGGTCGATCATCTCCAGCGGCGTCACGCACACGGGGCAGCCCGGCCCATGCACCAGCGTGATGGCGTCGGGCAGGAGCTGGTCGATGCCGAAGCGGACGATGGAGTGCGTCTGCCCGCCGCAGATCTCCATCAGCGTCCACGGGCGGGTGGTGATGCGGGCGATCTGGTCGGCCAGCCGCCGCGCCGCCGCGCCGTCCCGGTATTCGTCGATGTATTTCATGGGCTCGGAGCGTCAGGCTGCAGTTCGTCCAGTTCCCCGAGTTCGTCCAGCAGCTCGAAGATGCGCTCTGCCTCGGCTTCGTCGACCCGGCTGATGGCGAAGCCGACGTGCACCATCACGTAGTCGCCCACGGCGGCCTCGGGCACGTAGGCGAGGTTGATCTCCTTGACGATGCCGCCGAAGCTGACCGTGCCGGTGCGCATGAAGGCCGCGTCCTCGGCGGTGCTGTCGGAGGCGCTCAAGATCTTTCCGGGAACGGCGAGACACATGGCGATGCGGAATCTATGAAGCGTGGGATACGGGAGCGGATGGGCGCAGCGCGGCGACGAGTTGGCCCAGGCTGATGCCGCCGTCGTTGGGCGGAATGCGCTGGTGCCAGTACGGCGCCACGCCAGCCGCGCGCAGGGCGTGCACGGTGGCTTCCGTCAGATAGCGGTTCTGAAAGCAGCCGCCGGTCAGCACCACCCGCGAGGCGTCGAGGCGGCGGGCGGCCTCCACGATCATCGCAACCAGCGTGTCGTGAAACCGCGTGGCGATGGTGGCGACGGACTGCTGCGCACGCACGTCGTCCAGGAGGGCCCAAACCATCGGGCGCCAGTCGAGCACGAGCGGGGCGTCCGGGATGTCCGAGGCGGGTGCGATCTGGAACGGGTAGCCATCCGACGCGGCGCGCTCGTCCACGGCGTATTCCAGCAGCATCGCCGCCTGCCCCTCGAAGCGCGACTGCTGCCGGAGGCCGACGAGCGAGGCTACGCCGTCGAACAGCCGCCCGGCGCTCGTCGTCGTGGGCGAACGGAGCCCTAGCCGCATCATCTGACGCAGCAGGTCGAGGTCGCCGTCGGTGAACGCCTGGAGCGTCGGAAGGGCGCTGTCTTCGAACACCCGGTCGTCGTCGAGCGCGTGGAGCAGGCCGAGGGCGCTGCGACGCGGCTCCTTCACCGCCGCCTCGCCGCCCGGCAGCAGGAATGGGTGCAAATGTGCTGCCCGCTCGAAGCCGTCTGTGGTGACGCGCAGAATCTCACCGCCCCAGACGGTGCCGTCCGTCCCGTACCCCGTGCCGTCCCACGCGATACCCACCACCGGCGGGCGTAGCTGGTTCTCAGCCATGGCGGCCAGGACGTGCGCGTAGTGATGCTGCACGGCGGTGACGGGTACTTCCTGCGCCCGGGCGTGCTGCGTCGAGACATAGTCGGGGTGCTGGTCGCAGGCCACGTGGTCGGGCGTGGCGTCGTAGAGCGTTTCGAGGTGGTCGATGACGCGGGCGAAGGCATCGCGGGCCGGGCGCGTCTCCAGGTCGCCGATGTGCTGGCTGACGAACGCCTGCGGCCCCACGGAGAGGGCGATGGTGTTCTTCAGGTGCCCACCTACGGCGAGGATCGTAGGGCGTGGCGTTTCGTCCAGGATCGGCGTGAGGTCGACCGGCAGCGGCGCATAGCCGCGAGCCCGACGCAGTACCATCTCGCGCCCCAGCACGACGCGCGCCACGGAGTCATCCACGTGGCGGACGATGGGGCGGTCGTGCACCAGAAACAGGTCGGCGATACCGTGGAGGCGCCGCAGCGCTTCGTGCTCGTCGATGCAGATGGGCTCGTCGGTCCGGTTGCCGCTGGTGGCCACGACCGGCCCGCCCACCGCGCGCAGCAGCAGATGGTGCAGTGGTGTGTACGGCAGCATCACACCCAGCGTCGGCGCGTCCGGCGCGATGGCGGCGTGGGCCAGATCGGCGTCCGCCCTCCGGTCGAGCAGCACGATGGGCGCCTCGGGCGCACGCAGCAGCCGCGCCTCGCGGTCGGAGACGTGGCAGATCGCCTCGACGGCGTCCAGCGACGGCATCATCACCGCAAACGGCTTCTCCTCCCGGTGCTTGCGGTCGCGCAGGCGGCGCACGGCGTCGGCGTCGCGGGCATCCACCATCAGGTGAAATCCGCCGAGCCCTTTCACCGCCACGATGGCGCCACGCTGCAGCGCCTCGGCGGCCTCAACCAGCGCCGCATCGCGGACGGACTGCGTCGTCCCGTCCGGCGTCCACAGCGCCAGGTGCGGGCCGCAGACGGGGCAGGCGTTCGGCTGGGCGTGGAAGCGGCGGTCGCGCGGGTCGTCGTACTCGGCCTGGCAGGCGGGACACATCGTGAAGCGCCGCATGCTGGTGTGCGCCCGGTCGTACGGCAGCGCCTCGATGATCGAGTAGCGCGGACCGCAGTGCGTGCAATTGGTGAACGGGTAGCGGTAGCGGCGGTCGTCCGGATCCAGCACCTCGGCCAGGCAGTCCGGGCACGTCGCCACGTCCGGCAGGATGAGCGTCGTCTTCGGCCCGTCGGTGCTCGGGCGGATGGTGAAGCCCTCGTAGCCGACGGGGTCGAGATGAGCGCTCTCCAGACTCTGAATGAACGCCCGCGGCGGCGCCTCCGGCTCGATGCGCAGCAGGAACTCCCGCAGCACCTCGCCCGGTCCTTCTACCTCGATGACGACGCCCTCGGCCCCGTTGCACACCCAGCCCGCGAGGCCGCGCTCGGTGGCTAGGCGGTAGACGAACGGACGAAAGCCGACGCCCTGCACCGCCCCCCGAATCACGACGCGTAGTCGTTCCACGTCCGGCGCCGCAGGCACGGCCGGAGCAGCAGGGGGCGGTATGGGCAGCGCGTCGGCGATCATTATGGTCAGCGCAGGTCGACGCTTTCGAGCATAATGTCCTGGGCGTGGGGCGCGTTCATGTCCGCATCCTCCACGACGGTCAGTTGCGCCTGTTCGGCCAGGGTGCCGCGGGCGGCGTGCTCGAAGTGATCGCGGAAGTGATCCGACGAAATGTGGGACAGCGCCCCCAGCCGCACGGTCACCTCCGTGATCTCCTCGGCCTCGTGATCTTGGGCGATCATTTTGATCTTGTCCATCAGGTCGGCAAGCAGCGACATCTCATGCATGGGTCTTAGCGGGTCGGTGGTTGGTGGTAACGATGCAGGTCGTCCAATATCTGGTCGGCGACGGTCTCGACGGACCCCTCGACGGGCGCCGAGAGGCCTGCGCCGGTGTCGTAGTCGGACCCCTCGATGCCATAGACGAGCAGGTGCGGCGGCAACTGACCGAGGGCGCGCGCCAGCTCGACGGCCTCGGCGACGCTGAAGGCGTGCGTCGAGTAGTTGAAAAACTGGCTCGGCAAGGTCTGCTCACGGGCGTCGAAGCGGTAAACGGTGCCCGGGTCCCCGTCGGCGCGGACGGCGTCGATCAGGATCGCCACGTCCGCCCCCTGCCAGGTCTCCATCAACGTCGCCCCCTCGCCCGTGGCTTCGCGGAGCGTTACGGCGTCGCCGCCCGCCGGGAGGTCCCGGTCGCGCAGGGTGCGCAGCACGGCGAGCCCCACCCCGTCGTCGCCGCGGAGTTCGTTGCCGACGCCAATCACGATCATCGGTTGGGCCATGGTCGGAAAATCGGTATGCGATGAACAGTTGGGGGACGCGCCGTGCGCTCGGTGCGCGAGCGACGGATCAATGCATCAGATACTCGTAGACGATGAGCACGCCCAGCAGGAAGCTGGCGAGTCCGGCCAGCATCTCGATGCTCTGCTGCACGCGGGCGTTGTCGCCGCTGAGGAAGAGCGGCAGCGCCAGCACGCCGCTGAAGAACAGCATCCCCAGGATGGAGCCGACGCCGAAGACGAGGATGTAGACGACGCCCGCCAGGACGGAGGTGACCGTGGAGAGCACCAGCAGCATCAGCGCAGCGCTCCCGGCCAGCCCGTGCACGGCGCCCACGACGAACGAGCGCCAGTCCATCGACCGCCACACGATCGGCATTGCATCGTGGCTGTGACCATGGGACGGTTCGCGCTCCTCTGCGGTCGCACCGCCTCCCCTCGGCAAGACGCTCCAGAACACGTTCACCCCGAGCACGATCAGCATGAGGCCGACGATGCCCTCGAAGGCTGCCGCCACCGGGTCCGGGATCGTCACCTTGAAGAGCAACACGACGAGCCCCACGACCAGCAGCGTGGCCGTATGCCCGCCGCCCCAGACGGCGCCGTAGCGCAGCGACTTGGGCAGGCTGTCCGTCCGCGTGACGATGGTCGAGACGGCGGCGATGTGGTCCGCATCGAACGCGTGCTTGAGGCCCAGGATCATGCCGGTCCCCAGGAGCACGAACAGATACGATAGGTCGACGGTGGCGAGGGCGTGCATGGGTCAGGCGCGGTCTAGGTGTAGGTCCAGGAAGTGGCACGAGCACGAGATGCAGGGGTCGTAGTTGCGGATGCCCTGCTCGCACTTCCACTGCAGGTCGTCCTCAGGCAGGTCCATGAACTTCTCGACGAAGTGCCACAGGTCCTGCTCCATCACCTTCTGGTTCTGGGACGTCGGCGGGATGATGCGGGCGTCCAGGATGATGCCGTTGTCGTCGATGCTGTAGCGGTGCCAGCAGATGCCGCGCGGCGCCTCGGTGCAGCCATAGCCCACGCCGGCCCGCGGCGTCACCTCGATGTACGACGGATCCGGGCGCTCGTAGCGGTCGATCAGGTCGAGCGCCACGTCGCAGGCATGAATCATCTCGACCGTGCGCACCATGATGCTCTTGTACGGATTCAGACACGTCGGGCCGAGGCCCACGTCGTGCGCGGCCTCCTGGGACAGCGGCGTCAGCTGCTCGAAGTTGAGGTTGTAGCGCGCCATCGGCCCCACCATATACGGCCCGCGGGCCTTCATGGCGGCGTGCAGCGACGTGGAGTGCTCCACGTGCTCCTCGTAGATGTGATCGAGGAATTCGTCGAGCGGTACGTCGAGCCCCCGGTTGGAGACGAGCCGTCCGTCCAGGATGGCGTACTCGTCCGGGTGGCGCAGGGCGACGAACTCGTAGTCCTGCTCGAAGTCGGGGAAGTCGAGCGTGGCGGTGAACTGCAGCGTCTCCAGCGCGGCGTCGCGGCCCCAGGCCAGGCGCTCGGCGAGGCCGTCCAGCTCGCGGCGGGTGGGCGCGCGGTAGAAGCCGCCCACGCGCGGGTTGATGGGGTGCACCTCGCGCCCGCCCAGCAGCGCCATCACCTCGTTGCCCACCTTCTTCAGCTCCAGCCCTCGCTTCACGATGTCCGGGTGGTCCTGCGCCATCTCGACGGCGCCCTGGTAGCCCAGGAAGTCCGGCGCGTGCAGCATGAACACGTGCAGGGCGTGGCTCTCCAGCCACTCGCCGCAGTAGATGAGGTGCCGCAGGTCGCGGATGCCGCCGTTAACGGTGACGCCGCAGGCATCTTCCATCGCATGCGAGGCGCCCATCTGGTAGGCGATCGGGCAGATGCCGCAGATGCGCGCCGTAATGTCCGGCGCTTCGGTGAAGTCGCGTCCCCGCAGGAAGCTCTCGAAGAAGCGCGGCGGCTCGAAGATCTTCAGCTTCACCTCCTCCACGGCGTCGTCGCGCACTTTCACGTAGAGCGCGCCTTCGCCTTCGACGCGGGCGAGGTAGTTGACCTTGATCGTCTTGCTGTGGGTCCCGTTAGACTTCGTGCTCATGGGCTACGCTCTCCTTGCGGAAGGCTTCGGCATTGGCGGTGAAGGTGCGGAAGAAGCGGGCGATGGCGGCGTGGTCCTGTCCGAGGCGCAGGAACTCGTCGGCCAGCGCGGCGGTGTTGGGCGCCTCTTTCGGGCCGTAACAGCCGTAGCAGCCGCGCTGGTAGGCCGGGCAGATGGCCCCGCAGCCCGCGTGCGTGACCGGGCCGAGGCAGGGTGTGCCGTTCGCCACCATCACGCAGACGGTGCCGCGCCGCTTACACTCGACGCACACGCTGTGCGGCGGAATGTTGGGCCGCCGGTCGTTCAGCAGCGCGCTGATCAGTTCGAGCAGCTGGTATTTGTTGATCGGGCACCCTTGCAGCTCGAAGTCGACGAAGACGTGGTACGAAATGGGCGTCGACACCTTGAGCGTCTCGATGTACTCCGGGTGCGCGTAGACCAGCGCGACGAACTCGTTCACGTTCTTGAAATTGCGCAGCGCCTGGATGCCGCCCGCCGTGGCGCACGCCCCGATGGCGACCAGGTACTTCGACTCGCGGCGGATCTTGTGGATGCGCTCGGCATCGTGCGGCGTCGTGATCGACCCCTCGACGAGCGACAGGTCGTACGGCCCCTCCACCTCGGCGCGGGTGGCCTCGGGGAAGTAGGCGATCTCGACGGCGTCTGCGACGGCCAGCAGTTCATCCTCGCAGTCGAGCAGGCTGAGTTGACAGCCATCGCACGAGGCGAACTTCCAGACCGCCAGTTTCGGCTTTTCGGACGTAGATGCGGGAGAGGCCATGGCTACAGTTCTCGGACGCTGAACAGGGGTTCGATCGCATCGAAGCGGTACACGGGCCCATCCTTGCAGACGAACGACGGCCCGTACTGGCAGTGGCCGCACAGGCCCAGCGCGCACTGCATGTTGCGCTCCATCGACACGTAGATCTGATCCGACCGGACGCCGCGGCGGTGCAGTTCCTGCACGGTGAAGTGCATCATGACTTCCGGTCCGCAGATCATGGCGAGGGCGTTCTTCGGGTCGAACGGCGCGCGCGGGATGAGGGTGGTGATGACGCCCACGTTGCCGTGCCAGCGGCGCGTCGCGCGATCCACGGTGACGTGCACCTCGACGTCGAGGTACGAACTCCACTCGCGCACCTCGTCCTGGTAGAGGATGTCTTCCGGCGTGCGCGCGCCGTAAAGCAGGACGACGCGGCGGTACCGCTCCCGGTGGGCCACGAGGTGGTAGAGGACGGGCCGCAGCGGGGCCAGCCCGATGCCGCCCGCGATGACGACCACGTCACGCTCCTCGGCAGCCTCTGCCGGCCAGGCACTGCCGAACGGCCCACGGACGCCGAGCACGTCGCCGACCTCGAGCTGGCGCATGGCCCGCGTCACGATGCCCACCTCGCGCGTCGTGTGGGTCAGCACCTCGGGCGTGTCCGGGTTGCCGCTGATCGAGATCGGGATTTCGCCGACGCCGAAGACGTAGAGCATGTTGAACTGGCCCGGCCGGAACGAGAACGGGGCCGACCGCTCCACATCGAGTTCGAGCGTGAAGGTGTCGTCCGTCTCCATCCAGCGCTGGCGCACATGCCCCAGCACGGGCGTCATCGGATGCGCGACGCGGGGATTGGATGCGGTGGCAATCATGGCGGACCTCTCATTGGTACACGTCGATCAGCTGGATGCGCGTGGCCATCAGCCGCTGCACGATCAGCTGCGTGAGGTGCTGGAACATCTCGTAGCCGAAGGCCGGGTCGTCCTCACACTTCTGCCGGACGCACACGGCGTTAAACGAGAGCGCCGAGACGGGCGTGACGGCGCGGGCGTCGTAGTGCCACGTGTAGGGCGGCACCAGCCAGGACCACCCGACGACCTGCCCCTCCCCGACGGTCTGAATGACGGCGGTCTTGTTGCCCGCCTCCACCTCCAGCGCGACCTGGCCGTGCCGGATCACGTAGAAGGCGTCGGCCGACTTGCCCTCGAAGAGCAAAAACTCGCTTTTCTTGAAGGACACGTTGTGCGCACATCCCGAGATGAAGTCCAGATACTTCTGCGGCATGCCCTCGAAGAAGGGCACCGTTGCCAGGCTTTCGGCCAGGGTCATGGTTTTCATGAGCGATCGCCTCCGTCTTTTGTTGAGGGGGAGTCCGGCGTCGTCACCGCGGCCCGCAGCTTTTCGACTTCTTCCGTCAGGTCGATGCCGACCGGGCACCAGGTGATGCAGCGCCCACAGCCCACGCAGCCGGACGTGCCGAACTGGTCGATCCAGCTCGCCAGCTTGTGGGTCAGCCACTGCCGGTAGCGGGACTCGACCGAGTCGCGGACGCTGCCGCCATGGATGTACGAGAAGTCGAGCGTAAAACAGGAGTCCCACGTCTGCCAGCGCTCGGCGGTCTGCCCGGTCAGGTCGGTGCGGTCCTCCACGTCGCTGCAGAAGCAGGTGGGGCAGACGAGCGTGCAGTTGGTGCAGGCCAGGCAGCGCTTCGCCACGGTCTCCCAGTGCGGGTGATCCAGGTGATCCAGCAGCAGGTCGTGGATGCCGTCCGTATCGAACTGACGCTCGACGGAATCGATGGCCTCCTCCACGACGCGCCGGGCCGCCGCGCGGTCGTCGTCCGTGGCCGGGCGCGTGGGCAACTGGTCCAGCAGCGCCGCGCCTGCGTCCGACCCCGGCTCGGCGAGGAAGACGTGGCGGTCGTCTTCCAGCACCTCCGTCAGCGCCAGGTCGAAGCGGGACGTAGCCTGCGGGCCGGTGCCCATGGACGTGCAGAAGCAGTTGGCCCCGGCCTGCCCGCAGTTGACGGCCACGATCAGGACATTGCGGCGGCGGGCGGCATAGACGGGATCCACGTACGGGCCCTCCATGAAGACCCGGTCCTGGATGGCGATGGCGGCCAGTTCGCACGCGCGCACCCCCAGGAAGGCGCGGCGGGGCGGGTCGTCCTCGTCTGTCGTGACGTGGAAGCTGCCGTTGGTGCCGTCGCGCTCGGCCTGCCAGAGGCGACGCTCCGGCGGGAACAGGAAGCGCTTCCAGGCCTGCGGACTCACGGTGTACCCGAAGAAGCGCGCGCGGTCCTGCTGTGTCAGGCGGTACCGGCCCGGCGCCTGCTCGTCGGTCCATCCGGATGGCAGGGCCTCCACGTCCTGGATCTCGTCGTAGACGACGGCCTGGTCGCGCACCATCGGCCCCATCACCTGGTATCCGTCGTCCCGCAGGCCGTCGATCAGCGCCTGCAGGGCATCGGCCTCCAGAAGGACCGCATCCTCGCTGAAGTGGGGGCTGTCCTGTCCGTCCCGCGGCACCTCCGTCGCGGCGACCTCGACTGTTTCGGGCGTCTGCATGGGCTCACCCACCAGCTATGTTTGGTTCAATGGGCAGGATTAACCTACCCCGCCCGCAAGCACACCGGATGAGAGGGAAGTCATGAGTCCGATGTAGGGCAAACCGGAAGCTCCGCTGTGCGCCAGAGCCCCACAAGGGGGTTGCGGGTTGCGGGTT
>JAAAOL010000418.1 GCA_009908885.1 Bacteroidota bacterium
GCGGCCTGCTTGCGCTCCTTCAATGCGTCGATGACGAGGCGGGCCCGCTCGGCCTGGGGGGACTGCGGATAGAGCGCGACGAGGCGTTCGTAGAGCGTCTGGAGGCGCAGCGGCTCGGGCTCGGGCGGAACCGTCGTAGTGTCAGCCTCGGCGGCTGCGGTGGTATCGGCGGGCACCGGCTCGTCCGTCGGCGTGGCTTGCGAGGGCAGCGGAGTTGTACGCACCGTATCGGCAACGACGGAATCGGCGGGAGCTGCCGCCCGATCGGCGGCCAGGGAGTCGGGGATGGCGCGCACCGTCGAGGTGTCCGCTGGGGTCGCATCGGAGGGTGACGCAGCGGTGGTGTCGGCGGGCATCGCGTTCGGGCGCTCGGCCTGTATCGCCTCCTTCACCACCTTCGACGGGGCCGCTGCTGAATCAGCAGGCGTGGATTCGTCGGGAGGCGTCGTCTCCGTCGGGCGCGTGGCGGACGTGTCCGGCGGCGTCGACGCGGGCTCCGAGGGCTCCTCCGGCTCGGGGATGGTCAGCAGTCCGGCGTCGAGCAGCACCGAGTCGGGCACGGAGACGGGCAGCGGCGCCTCCAGGTCCAGGCTGTCGCGGCGGGCCCACTCCTGATAGATGGTGCCCGCGGCCAGCAGGGCGCGCGGCGCCACGGGCGTCGTCCGGTAGCGCACGGCGGTGGTCATCATGCTGTCCAGCGCGGCACCGTACGCGGCGTCCTGCCAGGTGGCGTAGGCCCGCTCGTACGCACTCTGCGCCAGCGCCAGCGTGTCCGAGACCACGTCGGCCTGGGCGGGCATGCCGAGTTGTTCGCGGGCTCGCGCGGCGAAGTCGGAATCCGGATAGCGCGTGGCGATGGAGCGGTAGAGCCGCTGGGCCGTGGCCGAGTCGCCCAGGGCCTGTTGCACCTCGGCCAGCGCGTAGTACGCCCGCTGGGCCACGGTTTCGCTGCTGTCTTCTTCGATCACCATGCGGTACCAGGCCGCTGCCGAGTCCGGTCGATTCATGGAGAGAAAGAGCACGTTGGCCAGCTCGTAGCGGGCCTTGGCGCGGCTGCCCCGCATCACCGCCTGGCTCGCCGAGTCGCGCGGCACGTCGGACACGTCCACCGTGGGCAACGTGGAGGAGGGCGTGTCGAAGCCCGTCTGCGCGGCGAGGCTGTCGCTCACCCCTTCGCCGCCCCGTGCGCTCGCCTGGGAGGCGATGGCGTCGGACCGGCGCCAGTTGGGCATGAGCGGGCGGTCGCCCCAGCGCTGCACGAAGTCGATCCGGCCCTGCTCCATCCGTACGGGATCGCGGTGGAAGAGAAAGCCGGCCTCCCCGGTCTGCGCGGACGCCACCGTCGTCTGCTGGCCGGTCCCGCGCTGCTGCTCCTGAAAGCCCGCATCGCGGAACGCCTCCTCCGCCTGGCGCTCGGCCTCGCGGCGGCGCTGCTCGGCCAGTTCCTCGGCGCGTTGCTCTCGCAGTTCGAGCACGAACTCCTGGAAGGCCTCGTCGTCGAGGGTGCCGAGGGCCAGGAGCGAGTCCATCCGGTTGATCTCGGTCGCGACCGAGCGGAAACTGCTGAAGATGCGCTGCTGGTCCGGGGCGTCGGTCACGGCGGCGGGCGTGGGCACGCGCTGCCGACCACTTCCCGGGCGGGTCCGTCCGCTCTGAAGGCGGGTCGCCGCGGTGTCGAAGTAGGCGGCGGCCAGCGGGTAGGCGCGGTACAGGTCGCGGTGCAGCGCGCCGAGCGCATAATACGTCTTGCCCGCCACGTCGCCCGCGTTCGTGTCCGCGTCGTAGAGCAGGTCGTAGTACGTGTTGAAGGCGGCGTCGGCGCGGCCCTGCGCCTGATAGATGCGCCCGCGCAGGTAGGCCAGCTCGGCGCGGTTCTCGTAGTTCTTATCGTCGCGCTCCATGCGGCGCAGCAGGTCCAGCGCGTCCTCGGCATTGCCGTGCAGCCCGCGCACCCGCACCGCGCTGAACCGCGCGGCGTAGTCGAGTTCGTAGAGTGGATTGAAGTCGCTCGCCCGCTCGAAGGCGTCGGCGGAGGCCTCGTAGCGCTCCAGCGTCTCGTAGACCTGCCCCAGCAGGAAGTAGCCCCGGGCGGACAGGTCGTTGTCGCCGAGGTCCTGCAGGCCTTCCTCCAGCTCCGCAGCGGCGACCTCCCAGTCCTGCCGCTTCACGGCCAGCTCGCCCTCGGCCAGCCGCAGCCGCGCCTCCCACCGCCGATCCAGGTTGTCCCGTGCCAGGCTCTCCTGCAGGTGCGCCTCCGCGGCCTCGTAGCGCCCGGCGGCGATCAGCGTCCGCGCCAGCCAGAAGCGCGCCTCGCCCTCCCGGCCCGATCCGAGCGTCATCACCTCGCGGAATTTCTGCTCGGCGCCGACGTAGTTCTGGAGGTAGAAGTAGGACTTGCCGATGAGCAACAGCGCGTCGTCCACCCACTTCGACTGCGGATGCTCGCGCAGGATGTCGGCGCTCTTGTCGATGGCGTCGTTGAAGGCCTGCGCCTGCCCGGCCTGATCGGGACTGCTGAAGAGGGGCAGGTACACGTCCCGGTCGATGGGCTGATCCTCCTGCGCGAGGCTTTCGACGCCCTCGTCGTAGGCGTTCTCGGCGTTATAGAACGTGTTGTAGTACGCCGTGAAGTTGTCGTACTGGCGCCCGATGAAGGTACTGCGGCCACAGCCCGCCAGGCCGATGAGCAGGGCCAGGGCCACGAGAAGGGAACGTCGGGGGGACATGGCAACGGTCGAGCGTCGAACGAGAATTTCGGGGGCGTGATCGGACGGCGCGGCACCGGGTTCGGCCGCGAACGACGCATCCACCACGACCCTCATGCACAGTACCGATGCTCCATACGCGCCGTGCGCCTCTCGGTCTCCTTCTCGCTATACCTTGCTCACGTGCATCATGTTCGTCCGTCCCTTGGCCGGGAGCGGCATGCCCGCCGTGATGACGACGGTGTCGCCGGGCTCGGCCAGGCCGTGTTCAGACAGGATTCGGTGGACGAGCGTCACGCCGGCATCGGTATCGCGCTGGAAAGGAATCGCGAAGGCTTTTGTTCCCCACAGCACGCCGAGTTGCCCCACCACCTGCTCGTCGTCAGTAAAGGCGTACACCGGCATCGAGGGGCGGTGCCGGGCGATGTTGCGGGCCGTGGTGCCGGTGGACGTGAGGCACGCGATGGCCGCCGCGCCGATTTGCTCGGCCAGCCGACACGCGGAGAAGCTGATCGACTCAGTCACGTCGTCGGCGCCGTTGGTGTGCTGCGGTCGCAGGTCCAGCGGCTGCCGGTAGCGCGTCCAGTGCTGCTCGGCCTGCTGGACGATCTTGTCCATCACCTCCACCACGCGCACTGGATGCTTGCCCACCGCCGTCTCGCCCGAGAGCATGACCGCGTCGCTGCCGTCCAGCACGGCGTTGGCCACGTCGCTGGCCTCGGCCCGCGTCGGGCGGGGATTATCGATCATACTCTCCAGCATCTGCGTCGCCGTGATGACGGGCCTGGCCGCCGTCCGGCACTTGTGGATGATCATCTTCTGCGCCGTCGGCACGTTGGCCATCGGCATCTCGATCCCCAGGTCGCCCCGGGCCACCATGATGCCATCAGCCTCTTCCAGGATCTGGTCGATCTTACGCACCGCCTCAGGCTTTTCGATTTTGGCGACGACGCTCGTGCGGCGCCCGGACTCGCGGATGCGACAGATGAGATCGGTCACGTCGCTCTGGTCCCGCACGAACGAGAGGGCGATGATATCGACCTCCTGCTCCAGCCCGAACTCCAGATCCCGGAGATCCTTCTCGGTGAGCGAGGGCGTGGAGGTGCGAATGTCGGGGAGGTTGACGCCCTTGCGCGACCGCAGCGGCCCACCGACGATGACCTCGGTGATGACGTCGCCGTCGCGGCACTCCTTGACTTCCAGCTCCAGCAGGCCGTCGTCGATCAGGATGCGCCCGCCGACGTCCACGTCCTGCGCGAGCGTCGGGTAGCTGACGTGGACGCGCTCCTGCGTGCCTTCCTCCATCGGAGCCGCCGTCAGGGTAAGCTCTTGCCCTTTGTGGATGAGCACGCCGCCATCCCGCACCATGCCGACGCGAATTTTGGGCCCCTGCAGGTCCTGCAGGATGGTGACCGGGCGGCCCTGCTCGTCGGCGGCCCGGCGGAGGTGCTCGATGACCTTTTGGTGGTCCTCGTGGGAGCCGTGGGAGAAGTTGAGGCGCGCCACGTCCATGCCAGCGGCGAGGAGGGCGCGGAGGGTGTCAGGGTCCGACGACGCCGGACCGATGGTACAGATAATCTTCGTGCGTCGCTGCATGCAGTAGGGCGTACTCGGTAGAACAGGGGCGGTAGAGGGTCATGCTCCGCATGCCAGCCACGCAACGGTCCTTCGCGGCGGCGCGGCGCGGGCCGAGGCCTCACCGAGGGCGCGGTGTTCGAGGGCTCGGCGCCCGTCTCCGGGGGCGGGCATCTGCTGATGGCGGCTGCACAGCATGTGCAAAGTACGCATCAGTCAAGAGGCACGCATCGCCTGGATGTTATGTTTCGGAAAGTCCTGACGTGGGCCCCCCGTGGGTGTGGGAGCGTGGGGGTGCGGGAGTGCGGGGGCGCGGCGATTCCGTGTCACGAACCACGCATCACGGCGTGGTAAGGGCTCCTATGACGTTCTGCACGCTTCTTGGCGTCAACCTGCGCCGACGGCGACGGATCTCTGCGTGCGGGCTATGTAGATCAATGAAAGAATGTTAGCACACCGGTGCGGCTCGCCTCAGCGCTACCGTTGAGGTCTCTCCCTTTACTCGCCTACGGCTCATCAGTCGCCCTGCGGGCTCGTGTCGAGACGGGAGAACAAGAGGGATGTGCCCCCCGGAAGCTGTGATACCGATTCAGATTGGGAATGTCCGGACCGTCGATCAAGACGGTTGTAAAGACGCCTCGCCGAGGCGTCTCTACGCTAATCCGCGCCAGAATCCTCCTGGCGTATCCCGACATCACGAAACGAAATCGGTATGAGCGGACATCCTCTCTGGCTCTTACTGAATCGAGTTCAGCACAGGCTCTTCGCGGAAGGAGAGGACCCAGGCGAAACCATGACGGGCGGTATGCAAACGGTCTTGAATGATTCCACCTAGCCATTCGTGCACCACAGATGCTTCGCTGCGCTCAGCAACATACTATGACGGGATGCACGATGACGGCGCAGAGCTGATGTACTATAAGCCAGTATGATCTGTGCTCCCCATCTGCCGCGCCGAGCCTCGAAAAAAAACATCCATCCATAAAAAAGGTGGATACAACGCAGTTTCTAACGAGGAGGAGACGCTGCGTTGCATCCACCAGGAGCGGGGCACTTGGTTGAGGGGGATGGTGGCCCCGCTCTGGTCCGTGGCCCGAGCAACCACGGATCAATCAATATGTGATGAGGGATGGAGGCCGAAGGGGAAAGGTGCCGAGGCACCGGGCACCCGTCGATCATCCGTCCTGTGCGTAAGCAACGCATCGCGGCGCTGGCACACAATCGGGCCAGGCCGGGACATTCCCTCAGGGCGTCCCTGTATTGAGGCATCGGGGAATCCCCGATGCTGATCACTTACTGGCTGCGCGAGACCTGGACCCACTGCACCGCCCGCTGCATCAGCTCGGTGGCGTTCTGGAGGTGAAGCTTCTGCTTGATGTTGGCCCGGTACGTCTCGATGGTCTTGACGCTCAGGTGCAAGAGCTCGGCCACCTCGCGCGTGCCGCAGCCCTGGCCCAGCAGCTGGAAGACTTCCAGCTCGCGATCGCTGAGGCGCTCGATGGGCGAGGACACGTCCCTGGGGTCGCTGTCGATGAAGGTGCGCACCATGCGCTGGGCAGCCTGCTCGCTGAGGTACATGTCGCCGCCCAGCACCTTGCGGATGGCCTCGATGACCTTTTCCGTAGCTTCATGCTTCATGATGTAGCCGCTGGCCCCGGCCCGCAGTGCTCGCTCGGCGTAGAAGCGCTCGTCGTACATCGTGAGCACGAGCACCGGCAGGTCCGGCTGCTCAGCCTGGAGGCGCTTGATGAGTTCAAGGCCGCTCAGGCCCTTGAGCGAAAGGTCCACGATGGCCAGATCGAAGTCGCCCTCGCGTAGCACTGCCACCGCCTCGTCCACGCTCTCCGCCTCGCCGACGACGTGCAGGTCTGCATACTGGTCGATCAGCTGAGCGAGGCCGCGCCGCACGATCGGGTGATCGTCGACGATGCAGAGGCGGGCCGGTGCGTCGGCAGAGGCGGTGCGATCAGCCACGACGGCAGGCAGTTGGCGAAGGGGAAGGTGGCGCGCGACGGGAACAGCTCCCGTCAGGTGAAATAACGACGGACGACGCCCGCCCACGGATCCCTCGCGGGAGCATCCGGGCGTGCAGCCTGGCACTACACCGTCACGCCCCGGTGCTCAGGCACCACCATCGGATCGAACCGGCAGCGGACGAGGGTACCGCCCTCCTCACGCTGTCGAATCGTCAGATGCCCGTCGATCATGTCGGTGCGGAACCGCAGGATGCGCAGGCCGAGCCCGCCGCCATCGACCGCCTCGTCCGAAATGCCGCGCCCGTCGTCGCTCACGACCAGTTCAGCCCACTGGGGTGCGTCCTCCACCCGGCGCAGCTGGATGACAACCGCGTCGGGGTCCGCGTGGCGCACGGCGTTGCTGACGGCTTCCTGCGCGATCCGGTACAGGTGCATCGCCGCGACGTCGTGGGTCACGTCCAGGTCCTCCCCCTCGAACTGGCAGGGCACATCGAAGACGTCCTCGACCTGGGCGGCGAGGTCGCGCAGGGCCATCGCCAGGCCGTGCTGCTCCAGGTTGACCGGAAACAGCCCCCGGGCGAGGCGGCGCGTCTGGTTGACGGCCTCCTGCGCCAGCTGGGTGATCTGGGCGGCGTCCTCTGCCGTCGCGTCGTCGCGGCTGGAAAGGGTGTTTTCGAGGGCGCGCGCCAGGAAGGTGAGGCCCAGCAGGTGCTGCCCGAGGCCGTCGTGCAGGTCCTGCGCGATGCGGCGCTGCACGCGGGCGCTGGCCTCCACGATCTGCTTTTCCGTCTCCTTGCGGTCGGTCACGTCGTACTGCGTGGCGACCCAGTGTGTGATCGTGCCCGACGCGTCGCGGATGGGTGCCACCTGCCACTCCATAACGAAGGGCGTGCCGTCCTTGCGGTAATTCAGAACCTCGCCCCGAAACATCTTGCCCGCGGAGAGGCGCTCCCGGAGGCGATCCAGCACGGCGCGTTCGGTCTGGGGCCCCTGCAAGATGCGCGGCGTCTTGCCGATGGCTTCGTCCGCCGTGTAGCCCGTCATGGCCGTGAAGGCCGGGTTGACGTAGACGATGCGCGGGCCGGGCCGGTCCAGCTCGGCCTCGGTAATAAGGATCGACTCGCTGGCGTGTTGGATGGCCGAACGAAAAACGTCGGCGGCGTTCTGCCCCATAATCCGGCCCGTCACGTCGCGCAGGGTAAACAACACGCCTTGATCTCGCACGGCGCCGACGCGCCCCTCGAACCAGCGGTCCTGACTCGCCGCCGTCCCGCCCCGAAAGGTGACGACTTCCTGCGTGCGGGAGCCATTCGATACCGAGGCCTGCGTGAGCAGTGCGGCCACCGCGTCCCAGTCGGCCTCGTCGACGAGCGCACGGAGCGGCGTGCCTGCGAGGGCGTCGGGGGGCTGGCCGAAGGCCTCGACCGCCGCCCGGTTGGCGTACCGGACCGTACCTTCCCGCTGCACGAGCAGCATGGGATCCACATTGTGCTCGACGAGCAGGCCGAGGTCGACGTCGGAGGAGGTCGTCATGGTCGGTGGCGATCGGGGTCAGGCCGTCGAAGATGGCGGCGGCGGGCGGCCCGCTACGAGGCGGGAAGGCGCGCGGCTCCGCCGTCGGCGGACTCGCCGGTGGGCGTCTCGGAGCCGTTGCCGTGGGCGTCCAGCACCTTGCGCACGGCCCGCTGGTTGCCCGCCTGCCGCAGCGCCGAGGAAATCATCATCAACTCGCCCACGTTCTCCAGCGTCAGCAGACCGACGAGCTCGCCCTGCCGCACCACGGGCAGCGTGTTGCACGCGGCCGACTGCACGCGCTCGAAGGCCTCCCGCAGCATCGTCGTGTCTTCCACCACAGCGCAGTTGCCTTCCTCCACGATGTCGCCGATGCGGGCGTCGCGGCCCTGCTCGGAGAGCGCCTGCATCATCTGCTTGCGCGTCAGCACGCCGATGATGTGCCCGTCCTCCACGACGGGAAAGTCCTGGTCCGACCCGGCGAGCAGTTCTTCGATGGCGTCGTCCAGCGTGTCGTCCGGATGCAGCTTAGCGAAGCGGGTGAGCATGGCCTGCCGCACCGGCACGCCGCGCGTGAGCGAGCGCATCATGGCCTGTTGCGACTCCTGCCGCGCTCCGAAGAAGACGAAGACGGCGATAAAGATCAGGATGGGGTTGAAGATGATGAGGCCCAGCAGCCCGAAAAGCACCGCCATGCCCTGCCCCACGTTGGCAGCCAGTTGCGTGGCGCGGGCGTAGTCCATCTGCGTGGCCAGCAGCGCCCGCAGCACGCGCCCGCCATCCATCGGGAAGGCCGGCAGCAGGTTGAAGCCGACGAGCGCCACGTTGATCCACATGAGCGTCGCCCAGATGCTGCCGCCCGAGGTCATCTCCTCCGACCCGATGAAGGCGCGCGGCATGAGCGTGTCGCCCGTGGCCAGGATCAGGGCGCCCAGGATGCCCGCGATGACGACGTTCACGGCGGGTCCGGCCACGGCAATCCAGAACTCCTTCAACGGCTCCTCGGGAATCCGCTGGAGCCGCGCCACCCCGCCGATGGGGTAGATGGTGATGTCGCGCGTGGGCACGTCGTAGCGCCGGGCGGTGAGGGCGTGCCCCAGCTCGTGCAGGACGACGCAGACGAAGATGGCCAGCACCAGCCCGACGCCGATGACGGCGGCTGTCACCGTGCTGCCCTGGTAGAGGTAGAAGGCAAAGATGCCGACGATCAGCAGCCAGAAGGTCCAGTGCAGATAGATGCCGATCCCGGCGGCGGAGCCTATTTTCAGTCGTTTCATCGCAGCATGGCGGAGAGCGAAGAGTTGAGTATGGAAGTAGAACGACAGGACGAGGGGGGCGTTTCTGCCGCCGGGGGTCTATTGCACGAACGTAATCTCGCCCGCGCCCGCTGCGGCCCGCTCGGATTCCTCTCTGCCGTCCCCTGAACCGTTGCGCGGGGTGCCCAATGAAGCCTCCGTTCCCGAGAGATTCCTCGTCGCTACACTCCTTGGAATGACCTGTTGAGGCGGTATTCGTCCGGCTCCACCTGCGCTCTATGACGCCGCCTCGTCCGCGAGGCCGGAGAGCAGGTACAGCACCGCCATCCGCGTGGCGACGCCGAACCTAACGCAGCGGCGAAGCTATAATCCAAAGCAGCATACCCAGCGCTAACCGTGCCATGCCCTTCGACCGTATCACATCGGATCCCGCCATCCTGAGCGGCACGCCTCACATCAAAGGCACACGCATCAGCGTGGCCATGGTGCTGGACTGGATCGCCGGAGGGGCAAGCGTCGCGGACATCTGCGCGACCTATCCGCACCTCCGCCCCGAAGACGTCGAGCAGGCCATCCGGTATGCGGCGCGCTTCCTGGAAAATGAGGTGGTCATCGCGACGGAGGCGCCGGAGTGACGCCTGCCGACTGGAAGCTCCTGACCGATGAGAACTTGCACCCGGAGGTGAGCCAGTGGCTGCGCAGAGAAGGATTCGACGTGCTGGACGTCAAGGACGAAGATCTCTTCGGCGCGTCCGACCTCGCGCTCGTTCGTCGCGCTCGGGCGGAACGGCGCATCATCCTGACGCACGACCGGGACTTCGGGCGCCTCATCATCACCTCGGCGGAACCCGTCACCGGCATCGTCTACCTGCGCCCGGGACACCTCGATCCGCGATTTACGATCGGCTCCCTGCGAACTCTTTTCCAGCAGACGGACCTTCCCGCCCCACCCTTCATCATCGTGGTGGAGCGTAGTGACAACGACGTTCGCCTCCGCCTGCGCGCCCTATGACGTCGCCTCGTCCGCGAGGCCGGAGAGCAGGTACAGCACCGCCATCCGCGTGGCGACGCCGTTGGTGACCTGACTGAGGATGATGGCGCGCTCGTGATCGACGACTTCGCTGGCTAGCTCGACGCCCCGGTTCACGGGGCCGGGGTGCATGATGAGCAGGTCGGGATGGCGGGCCAGGTGGTCCAGCGTGATGCCGAAGCGCTCGTGGTATTCGCGCAGGCTGGGGACGTAACTGCTGCCCTGCCGCTCCAGCTGGATGCGCAGCGCCATCGCCACGTCGCAGCCCTCCAGCGCCTCGTCCAGCCGGTGCGTGACGCGCACGCCCAGATGCTCGATGCCCACGGGAATGAGCGTCTTCGGACCGCACAGCGTGACGTTCGCGCCGAGCGCCGTCAGCCCGTGGATGTTGGACCGTGCCACGCGGCTGTGGGTGATGTCGCCGATGATGCTGACGTTGAGCCCCTCGAACGCGTCGAAGTGGTCGCTCATGGTGAGCATATCGAGGAGGGCCTGCGTCGGGTGCTCGTGCGCGCCGTCGCCCGCGTTGATGACGGCAGCGTCCACGCAGCGCGTGAGGAAGTGCGGCGCGCCGGGCGACGCATGGCGGATCACGCACATGTCGATCTTCATCGCCTCGATGTTCTGCGCCGTGTCTTTGAGCGTCTCGCCCTTGGAGACCGACGAGCCAGACTTCGAGAAGTTGACCGTGTCGGCGGAGAGCCGCTTTTCGGCCAGCTCGAACGAGAGGCGGGTGCGGGTGGAGGGCTCGAAGAAGAGATTAACGACGGTCACGCCGCGCAGCGTGGGGACGCGTCGGATGGGCCGGTCCAGCACGCGCCGGAACTCGCGCGCCGTGTCGAGGATGAGGCGGATCTCCTCGGCGCTGTACGTCTGCAGCCCGAGCAGGTGGCGATGGTTGAGGGCGGTCAGCGCGGACGCGGGCGTGGGGATCTCGGTCATGGGCGTGGGGTCGGTTGCGGATCGCGGCGGGGCGGGACGTCGCGCGGCCGAGCGCCTGCCCCCAGCGGCTAGGCGGGCCGGGCCCGGGGCGTCTCGACGAGCCAGACGCCCTCGCGGTCGTCCACTTCGGCGAGGCGGACGCGCACCTCCTCGCCGGGCAGCGTCGGCACCTCGCGGCCCACGATGTCGGCGCGGATGGGCAGCTCGCGCAGGCCCCGGTCGACGATGACGAGGAAGCGGATCGACGTGGGACGGCCCAGGTCCATCAGCGCGTCGAGCGCGGCGCGGGCGGTGCGGCCCGTGTAGAGCACGTCGTCGATGAGAACGAGGTGACGCTCCGTGATGTCGAACGGGATGCGGGTGGCGCGGACGGTCGGCTGCTTGAGGCGCAGGCGGAAGTCGTCCCGATACATGGTGGCGTCGAGCACGCCGACGGGCACGTCGAGGCCATCCACGGCGCGGATCTTTTCCTGCAGGCGCCGGGCCAGGTAGACGCCGCGCGTCTGCATGCCGATGAGGGCGAACGTCTCGGACGCTTCCTCGTCCGGGTCGATCTGCTCGATGATCTGCCGCGCCATCCGGTTCAGCGTCCGGTCCAGGTCGCGCGCGTCCATCAACTGGGCTTTTACGGTATCTTGCGGCTCCATGCGCGTAAGGTACAGGTTGGATGGCAGAAGTTGCAGGGCGGGCGTTGCCTTTTTCGCGAAGGCGTCGTGGGGACCGCGGACGACGGACCACTGGTGACGATCACCTTATTGTCCACGGTAGAGACGCATCGTCGACGCGTCT
>JAAAOL010000289.1 GCA_009908885.1 Bacteroidota bacterium
GCCCTTTGCGCATCATGGGGTGGTCGTCAACGATGATGATGTTCTTCATAGCGGTCGGTCAGGAACTGGTCACTTGATGACTGAAGCATCGGGTGGGCTACCGGAGCGCGGGCCGCATCGCGCTACCCGCCGGGGCGGGGCTCCGGAGACGCACCATGTCCGAGGGACGATGGGGTCGTGCTGAACGTCAATATAAACGAAGCGCGGGGGCGCGTCCAATGGGCGGTTGCGCGTCCGGCGGCGCTGCACAGAATACGACGCAGGACGGACAAATATTGGATCGCACGATTGCGTCTCCGTGTGCTTCTCGTCTCAGCCAACCTGCCCGTACTCGGTGCTGCCGACGGGCATCGGGTGATCCAGGTTGCGCAGCGTGCAGGTGAGGGTCGTCCCACCGCCCAGAGCATCGCTAATCTCCAGGCTGGCCCCGATGATGCGGGCCCGATACTGCATGATGTGGACGCCCATGCCGCGCGTGGCTTCGTCCAACTCGTCCGGAAAGCCGACGCCGTCGTCCTTAACGCGCAGGCGGAGTTGGTCGCTCCCGCCTGCGAGGCTCACCTTGACGGTCTCGGCCCGCCCGTGCTTGACGGCGTTGCTGACGGCCTCCTGGGCGATGCGATACAGGTGCGTCGCGATGGTGTTGTCGTCGAGGCGCACATCGCCCACCTCGGTGAAGGTGCACTGGATGCCGAAGAGGCGCTCGGCGTTGTCGGTGAGGCGCTGGAGCGCGGAGGACAGGCCCGAGCCTTCCAGATCCACGGGCACCAGGCCCCGCGCCAGCCCCCGCGCGTGCTGATCCGCCTCCTGAATCATCTCCGTAATCTCCGCCACTTCCGGGGCGGCGGGGTCGTCGCGGGCTTCCAGCCGCCGGGCCAGGTTGTTGGTAATCAGACCGATGCCGGTGAGCATCTGCCCCAGCCCGTCGTGCAGGTCCTGCCCGATGCGACGCCGCTCCTGCTCGCTGATGCGGAGGATCTCCTGCTCCAGCCGCCGTCGGTCCGAGATGTCGCGGATGACGCCCATGAACACGACGCGGTCGCCATACTGCACCTCGCTCACCGCCAGGTCCATCGGGAACGTGGTGCCGTCCTTGCGCCGCCCGACGACCTCACGCCCGATGCCGATGATGTGGCGGCGGCCCGTTTCGTGATAGCTCTGGAGGTAGCCGTCGTGCTCCTCGCGGTACGGCGAAGGCATGAGCACCTTCACGTTGTGGCCGATGACCTCGGAGGCGTCATAGCCAAAGATGCGCTCTGCCGCCGAGTTGAACGACTGGATGATGCCATGCGCGTCGATGATGATGACGCCATCTACGGTCGTCTCCAGCATAGCCCGGGCGCGCGCTTCGCTTTCCTGGTAGGCCCGCTCCGCCCACACGCGCTCGGTGGCCGATGCCAGCATGTTGGCCACCGACTGTAAGACGTTGACGTCCTCGTCCGTGAAGACCCGCCGCGTAGTCGTCCCCACCTCCAGCAACCCGTAGTAGGTCTCCTCGCCGCCGATGCCCATGGTGACAGCGCTCACGACTCCTCGCTCGACGAGGTGGGGTGCAGGCGCGAAGCGCGTCTCTTCCGCCAAAGCCTCGGTGACGATGGGACGGGCCATGAAGCGGGCGAACCCGGCCTGCGTCTCCTCGGTGGTGTCGAGGCGGGTGGAGCCGGGAGGCGGCTCGATGCCCCGGCAGGCACGGACGAGGTCATCGCGCTCCTCGACCCGTCGGAGCACGACCTCACACGTATCGACGTCCAGCGTCCGCACGATGGCATCGGCGGTGAACTCGGCCAGATCCTCCAGGGAGCGCCCGGCCATGACTCGGGAGCCTAAGGTGGCGATGGCCGCTTGCTGGCGGACGCGGGCGGCGAGTTCGCGCTTCACCTGGGCACGCTCGAAGCGCTTCCGGGCACGCCGCTCGATTAAGGCCAGCCGGGCTTCCAGATAGGCCGGGTCGACCTGCAGGGAGAGACACTCGTCCACGCCTTCCGCTGACGCCTCTCGGCAGGCGTCGGTCGAGGTACCGGCGACCACTGCCAGGAGCACGACGGCAGAGCCCGTGCCGTCCTGAACGTGCGCGGCGGCCTCTTCGAAGTAGGACTGCGTGGGGTCCGCAATAACGAGGTCGGGACCGGCCTCCTGCAGCACCGTCCGAATAGCATCGGGGGGGGCGTGCTGAATGTCGTGTCCGCGCGCTTCGAGCATCGCCGCCAGATCGGTGGGACCATCTGGAAGCGTACCGATAATGAGTACGTGCATAAACGAGTCGTCTGCTGCCGAATTCACGTGAGGTTGCAGCGGCAAGCAGGTGGCAGCCCTCTCACCGTCGTGCTGTGCGCTGAAAGGTACAAAAAATGAGGCACCATCATCAGCCTCTATCTGCCCATCTTCTGCGAATCGCTCGCGTATCTGGCGCATGGAGGCACGGAAGGCTGCACGAGTGGACGCGACGTTCGCCCATCCTTGCACGCTCCGCCCTGTTCTTCTCTCAGCTCGGAGCAGGTCATGCCGTGCCGAGGTGCCGCGCCAGGATGCTCCCCATCGACCCCGGTGCGCACTGCCATGCCGTTTTCAGAAGACGAGCCGAGGACCGAAAGCGCGTCGGTTCCTCGCCGTGTCGTCTCGTCGCTTCGTTGGCGCGGACGCTGGACCACCACGACATCATCACGTCGATTCCGTATCATCCGAGGGCTCGGCGCCATGGCACTTCCCGCACAACTATGTAGGGGGTTTCCCCACGGGGGCGGGCAGTTTCGCCTACGTGCTCGGTAGGAAAGCCGCTGTCACAGGAGGATCCCAGGATGTGATTGTTTAGCGGCCATGCGGGACGTACATTGGCGTCCCGAGCACGAGAGGAGCTGCCACGACCTCTTCCCTGCCCCACTGCCGGGGCTCGCCGGACGGCATCACCCCGTCTGGACCGATTCGTTGTGGATGGCCCCTTTCTCCCACAGGCCCACGCCTGCCTCCGCGCACCCCGCCGTTCTGTCAATCCACCACGCTTTATGTCGACCCTTTCCGTCTCATCGTCTGCGGCGCGCCAGGAACGGCCCTCACAGGTCGAACTGTTCACCTACGACGAGCAGATCGTCCGGCTGTTCGTCCTGGCGACGATCATCTGGGGCTTCGTCGGGATGCTCGTCGGTGTCATCATCGCCCTGCAGCTCCCCTTCCCTGAGGCCAACCTCGGCGAGTACCTCACCTTCGGCCGCCTGCGCCCGCTCCATACCAACGCGGTGATCTTCGCCTTCGCGGGCAACGCCATCTTCGCCGCCATCTACTATTCGACGCAGCGGCTCTGCAAGGCGCGCATGTACAGCGACCTGATGAGCCGCATCCATTTCTGGGGCTGGCAGGCCATCATCGTCTCGGCGGCCATCACGCTGCCGCTGGGCATGACCACCTCGAAGGAATACGCCGAGCTAGAATGGCCCATCGACATCGCCATCACGCTCGTCTGGCTCGTCTTCGCCTTCAACTTCTTCGCCACGCTGCGCCGCCGCCGCGAGAGGCACATGTACGTGGCGCTCTGGTTCTACATCGCCACCATCATCACCGTGGCCGTGCTGCACGTGGGCAACAGCCTGGCGCTGCCGGTCAGCTTCATGAAGAGCTACCCGATCTACGCCGGCGTGCAGGACGCGCTGGTGCAATGGTGGTACGGCCACAACGCGGTGGCCTTCTTCCTGACGACGCCGTTCCTCGGCCTGATGTACTACTTCCTGCCGAAGGCGGCCAACCGCCCGGTCTTCAGCTACCGCCTGTCCATCATCCACTTCTGGAGTCTGGTCTTCATCTACATCTGGGCCGGGCCGCACCACCTGAACTACACGGCCCTGCCCGAGTGGGCGACGACCCTCGGCATGGTCTTCAGCGTGATGCTGTGGATGCCCAGTTGGGGCGGCATGATCAACGGCCTGTTCACGCTGCGCGGCGCGTGGCACAAGCTGCGCGACAGCGCTGTGCTCAAGATGTTCGTCGTGGGCATCACGTTCTACGGCATGAGCACCTTCGAGGGCCCGCTGCTGTCCGTCAAGAGCGTCAATGCGCTGAGCCATTACACGGACTGGACCATCGGGCACGTGCACTCCGGCGCGCTCGGCTGGAATGGCTTTATGACCTTCGGCATGATCTACTGGCTGGTGCCGCGCCTGTGGCGCACCCGCATGTGGAGCGACAAGATGGCGAACACCCACTTCTGGATCGGCACCATCGGCATCCTGCTCTACGTGCTGGCCATGTACACCAGTGGCATCACGCAGGGCCTGATGTGGCGCGCCTTTGACGAGGCCGGGCGCCTGATGTACCCCGACTTCATGGAGACCGTCGTACAGATCAAGCCGATGTACTGGGTCCGCCTGATCGGCGGCACGCTCTACCTGGGCGGCGTCATCCTGATGATGATCAACGTCTGGAAGACGATCAAGACCGCGCCAAAGCGCCTGCCCGACCCGGCCTTCGCGGTCCCGAAGCGCGCGTCGGCGCCGTCCGACGGCGAGCAAGAAGTCGCCACGGCCTGATCCTCGTCGACCCAGTCGGCGCATGCACCGCCTGCTCGATCGACCATCGAACCTCCCCAATCGAACATCGACATGAAGCGTTTCATCAAAAAAGACGGCATGCACCGACGGCTGGAGGGATGGCCGCTGCTGTTCACCATCCTGGTGACCATCTCCATCCTGATCGGCGGCATCGTCGAGTTTCTGCCGCTGGCGCTCGTGCCCAGTACCGTTCACAAGATCGAGAGCGTGGAGCCCTTCACGCCGCTGGAGCTGGCCGGGCGCGACATCTACATCCGCGAGGGCTGCAACAACTGCCACAGTCAGATGGTGCGTCCCTTCCGGCACGAGCTGGAGCGCTACGGCGAGTACGGCAAGCCCGGCGAGACCGTCTACGAGCGCCCCTTCCTGTGGGGCTCCAAGCGCACCGGCCCGGACCTGGCCCGCGTGGGCGGCAAGTACCCGCACCTGTGGCATGTGCGCCACATGGAAGACCCGCGCTCCACGAGCCCGAACTCCATCATGCCGCCGTATGACTGGCTGCTGCGCAAGGACGCCACCCTGAGCGACCTGCCCACGAAGCTGCGCACGCTCAAAGCGCTCGGCACGCCCTACTCGCAGGACGAGATCGACAACGCCGTGGCGCTGGCCGAAGCGCAGGCGCAGGAGATCGCCGACGAGGTCGCTGCGCAGGGCGGCCCTGACGGGCTGGCCGACAAGGAGATCACCGCGCTCGTGGCCTTCCTGCAGCGCCTCGGCACCGACATCCAGCAGGCCCCCGACGCTACGACGGCAGAGGCTGCTTCCACGAAGGAGACCGAAGACGCGCTCGCCGCGGAGGGAGACGCACCATGATGAAAGAAGTCGTACGCTCCCTGCAGAGTGGAATTCTGCCCGAGATCGGGCTCATCGCGTTCGTCGTCGCCTTCGTGCTCGTGGTCATCTACGCGCTGACCATGCGGAAGCAGAAGCGCGAGGACGCCAAACAGATTCCCCTGCGGGACGACGAGATCGTCACGCCCCCCTCCGACGAGGACCCTGACCGCAAACCCGATACTGACCATGCCGGATAATCCCACCCCTTCCGAACAAACACCCTCCAGTGGGGGGTATCAGGACCAGGTCATCAAAGGCCACAAGTACGACGGCATCCGCGAGTACGACAACCCGATGCCCGGCTGGTGGGTCGCCATCTTCTGGGGTAGCGTCATCTTCGCGGGCATTTACGTCCTGGGCGTGCACGTCTTCGACTTCATCGACACGTACGAGGAAGACCTGGCCGAGAGCCTGGAACAGCTGGAAACGGTACGCACCGCGTATGCCGAAGCCAACCCCACCTTCGAAGCCGACCCGGCCACGCTGGCCGAGTTCGTGGGCGAGGAGCAGGCCATCGAGGCGGGCGCGCAGACCTACGCCGCCGTCTGCGCCTCCTGCCACGGCGCCGAGGGCGGGGGCTCCATCGGCCCCAACCTGACGGACAACTACTGGGTCCATGGCAACACGAACATGGACATGTTCAACGTCATTACCGACGGCGTGGCGGCCAAGGGCATGCCGCCGTGGGACAGCGCCCTCAGCCCCGAGGAGCGCGCCCAGCTGGTCGCCTTCATCCAGTCCCTCGAAGGCACCGACCCGCCCAACGCCAAAGAGCCGCAGGGCGAACTCTACGAATAACCGAGCGCGGAAGCACGGCGCGCCCCCTCCCGCGCTCGTCCGCTCGTTCCGTATCGCAGTGAGGATCTCATGAGTCAGCAGTTCATCGGACATGACGACGTCGGCATCCTCGATTCGCCCGAGGAGGTCCTGACGACGCTCACCAAGGAGGGCGAGCGCAAGTGGATCTATCCGACGCCGAGCAAAGGGTATTTTTACAAATGGCGGCTGATCGTCGGCTGGGCGCTGATCGCGCTCTTCCTGGCGCTGCCGCTCATCCCGATCAACGGGCGACCCGCGCTCCTCTTCGACGTGCTGCAGCGCGAGTTCGCCATCTTCGGCTTCGTCTTCTACCCGACCGACACGCTGCTGCTGTTGCTGCTGGCCATCAGCGTCGCCATCGGCATCATCCTGTTTACGGCGCTGCTGGGCCGCGTGTGGTGCGGCTGGGCCTGTCCGCAGACGGTGTACCTGGAGTTCGTCTACCGGCCCATCGAGCGGCTCTTCGAGGGCAAAGAGCACGTCCGCAAGCGCCGCGACGAGGGGCCCTGGACGTGGGACAAGGCCTGGCGCAAAGGGGCGAAGCTGAGCACCTACCTGGTCATCTCGCTCATCCTCTCCCACTCCTTCGTGGCCTACTTCGTGGGCTGGGAGAACCTGATCCGCTGGATACAGAGCCCGCCCACCGAGAACTGGGGCTACTTCGTGATGATGGCCTTCACGACCGGCCTGGTGATGTTCGACTTCACCTACTTCCGGGAGCAGATGTGCACCATCACCTGCCCGTACGCCCGCTTCCAGAGCGTGCTGCTGGACCCGGACTCGCTCATCGTCTCCTACGACGAGGATCGCGGCGAGCCGCGCGGGCGAGGCAAGAAGCGCGACGGGCTGGGCGACTGCATCGACTGCTACGCCTGCGTGCGCACCTGCCCCACCGGCATCGACATCCGCGAGGGGCTACAGATGGAGTGCGTGGCCTGCACGCAGTGCATCGACGCCTGCGACGACATCATGGACAAGATGGGCTTCGAGCCTGGCCTCATCCGCTACACCAGCGAACACGAGCTGGAGGGCAAAAAGACGCGCTGGCTGCGCCCCCGCACCATGCTCTACTCCGGCCTGCTCGTGGTGCTGCTCTCGGCCTTCACGCTGGTACTGGCCAATCGCGGGGCGTACGACGTGAACGTGGGCCGCAGCGTGGGCGAGCCGTTTATGGAACTGCCGGACGGGCAGATCGCTAACCGCCTCCGCTTCCGCGTGCACAACCAGACCGCCGAGGCCACCAGCTTCCGCATCTCCGTGGTAGCCCCCGACGGCGCTGAGGCCCGCATCGTAGGCACCCAGCCCATCACGCTGGAGCCGCAAGAGATGACCCGCACGGAAGCCTGGATCGTGGTGCCGCCGGATGCCTTCGAGGACGGCAGCCGCGAAGGCACCTTCCGCCTCACCTTCGACGACGGCACGACGCACGACGTCTCGTTTATGCTGCTGGGACCTTCAGGATAATGGCAGCCCTCTCGGCCCAGCCGCATACGCGAAAGGGGGACGCGCCGCACTGGCACGTCCCCCTTTTTCGCGTTTCATCCTTAAGCCAGCGGTTGCGACGCTTCGCGTATCCGTTTAGCGCCCCCGCAGCGCTGGTAGAGACGCGTCGGGTACGCGTTTAGCGTGTCAGTGGGTCGTCCATTGGGATGTGCGACCTCGCTTGGGCGTGGCCGGGAGCACATCCTCCCTGTCCCTCCTTCGGGGAAGGAGGGGACGTGTGCAAAGTCCGACGGCGGTGAGGGCGACGTCTCCCCCTTCAGGGAAGGGGGGTGTGTTTAGCGTACATCCGCCGCGCATTGCGCCGGTGGCTCCATACGCGGCTACGGGAGGTCATCCCCCCTGCGGGGTGTGGAACAGCTCCGCAGGAGCGACAGCACGGAGTAGCCGGGGGTGAAGCAGCGCGCAACCCTCGGCGGTGTCCAGGCTCGCTAAACACGTACCCCCTGTACCCGAGGCGTCTCTACGCTAATCCGCGACAGGAATCCTCCTGGCGGATCCCGACGTCACGAAACGAAATCGATATTACTCCGAAGACGCACAGTGACCTGCGCAACCAGTTCGGCCTCCATTTCATCAAGACAGGTACCCTCCCCGAGCACCTCGCGGAGATTCTAAACGATGCCGAGGATCTCCGGAACCTGGCTGAGTACGCCGAAGAGCGCATCATCACCCGCGAAGACGCAGAGATCACGCTCCGCGAGGCCAAGGAGTTTGTGAAGCGTGTTGGGGAATTTCTCAACGCCTAACTGTCTTCCCCTCTTTCCTACAGATACAGCAGCGTCGCCAGGAGGAAGAAGACGGCCAGCCCGATGATGTCGTTGCTGGTGGTGATGAACGGGCCGGTGGCGAGGGCGGGGTCGATGTCGAAGCGGTGCAGGAAGAGCGGCACCGTGGTGCCGATGCAGGTGGCCAGCAGGATGACGAGGAAGAGGGAAAGGCCCGCCGTCAGGGCGAGGCGCGCCGTGTCGAGGCCCAGCGCGGCGATGAGGACGAACGCCGCCAGGAGGACGGCCAACGCCACTCCGTTGATAGACGCGACCAGTACCTCCTTGCCCAGTCGCCGCCACACGTCGCTCGCCCACACGTCGCCCGAGGCGAGGCCCTGCACGACGATGGACGAACTCTGAATCCCGGCGTTGCCCGCCATCGCCATGACGATGGGGATGAAGGTGGCCAGGACGACGGCCTGCTCCAGGGCATCTTCGAACGAGCCGATGACCAGGCCGGACAGCCCTGCCCCGACCAAGCCGAGCAACAGCCACGGCAGGCGGCCCCGCGTGATGCGCAGCACCGAGTCGGTCGGCTCCTCGTCGCCGGACATGCCGCTCATGCGCTGGATGTCCTCCTCGGCCTCATCGCGGATCACGTCCACCACGTCGTCGATGGTGATGCGGCCCACGAGGCGCCCTATGCCGTCTACCACGGGGAGCGAGACCAGGTCGTAGCGCTCCATGATGCGCGCCACCTCCTCCTGGTCCACGTCGGTCGTGACGGAGATGAAGTCCTCGTTCATCACGCTGTCGATCCGCGCGTCGGCCTGCGACAGCAAGAGGCGCTTTAGGGTGATGACGCCCTGCAGCGTCTCCGCCTCGTCGATGACGAAGACGGCGTAGATCTCCTCCACCGTCTCGGCGTTGCGACGCACCTCCTCGGTCACGTCGGCTACGGTCCAGTCGATGGGCACGGCCACGTACTCGCGGGCCATGATGCCGCCCGCCGTCTCCTCGCCGTAGCCGAGCAGTTCGCGCAGGTCGTCGGCATACTCCAGGTCGGGCAGTATCCGCAGCGCCACCTCGTCCGAGAGGTCGGCCAGCACGTCGGCGGCGTCGTCGGTGTCCAGGTCGTCCAGCAGGGCGGTCAGCCGCTGGGGGCGTTCTTCTTCCAGCAGGTCGGCCCGGAAGGCGCTGTCGAGCTCGGCCAGCACGTCGCTGCCCTGCTCCGGCGGCATCCAGCGAAAGAGGCGTCGCGCCTCATCGAACGGCAGGTGGCTCAGCAGCCGCGCCAGGTCGGCCGGGTACAGGTCGGCCACCAGGTTGAGCACCATCCCCTGCTGCTGCGCCCGCAGCAACGTCGCGATGTTCTCGACCAGTTCGCCATCGACTTCGAGCAGGCCGCCGGGGCGCTCCTCGGGGTCGACCTTCGCTGCGGGAGGGTGGGGCATACGGATGCGGAAAGGGGCGATGAGACAGGGATGATGCGGGCGAGGGCGTCGATGCTACGCCTCGGCGTGCGCTGCAAGATACTGCGTGAGTTCCACGAAGTCTTGCGGCGACAGTTCTTCGGCGCGAGCGCGGTTCCAGCCGTGCGGCAGGTCGATGCCCTGGGCGCGCGTCCACGGGTGCAGGCTGTTACGCAGCGTCTTGCGGCGCTGGTTGAAGGCCGTCTTCACGACCTCGCGCAACAGGTCGACGTCGACGTCCAGGTCCGGCGCGACGGCGACGTCGAGGCGCAGCATGGCGCTCGTCACGTTGGGACGTGGGTAGAAGACGTGGCGCGAGACGCGGTAGAGTAGTTCGGGCCGGGCCTGGAGCTGGACGAGCACGCTGAGGATGCCGTAGTCTTTGGTGCGCGGCGTGCCCACGATACGCTGCGCCACCTCCAGCTGCATCATGAGGAGCGCCTGGTGCAGGTGCTCACGCGCGGCCAGCAGATCGAACAGGATGGGCGAGGTGATGTAGTACGGCAGGTTGCCGATGACGTGGAGCCGCCGCCCTTTCTCCGCCGCCAGCGCGGCCCAGTCGACCTCCAGGATGTCCTGCTGCCGCACGTCCAGGCCCGGGAGATGCCGCTGCAGGTACGCCACCGCCCGCTCGTCGATCTCCAGCGCCGTCACGTCGTCGTAGCGCTCCAGCAGCGCCTCCGTCAGCGCGCCCGTGCCCGGCCCGATCTCGACCACCGCCGCATCCCGAGGCGCCTCCAGCGTATCGGCGATCTTGCGGATCATGTTCGGATCCTGCAAGAAGTTCTGGCCGAGGGATTTCTTCGGGGTCAGCATATTGCAAGTTGTCCGTTGCCTCGCCGCGCTCGGCTGCCTGTCACAGGTTTTCTATGCCAACCTGAAACCAGGAACCTGATGAACGGGCTACCCCACCCTATCGCATGCGCTTGCGACGGTTGCGGAGGTAGTCCTCGAAGATGAACTCGCCCAGGTCGTCCAGGCTGGAGTAGTAGGCGCGGCCCTGGTTGGCCTCGGTCAGTTCGCGGACGAAGTTCTGAAGATAGGGGTCGCGGGCGATCATGAAGGTGGTGATGGTGATGCCCTCGCGGCGGCAAATGACGGCCTCGTCCAGCACCTTGTTGACGATCTTGCGGTCCAGGCCGAAGGCGTTGCGGTACATGCGCCCGTGCTCGATGTGGCAGCTGGGCTTGCCGTCGGTGATCATGAAGATCTGCTTGTTGCGGTTCTTGCGCCGCCGCAGGATGTCACGCGCCCGCTGCAGGCCCGCCCGCGTGTTCGTGTAATAGGGGCCGACGTTGAGGTACGGCAGATCCTTGATGGACACCTCCCACGCCTCGTTGCCGAAGGCGACGATGTCGAGCGTGTCCTTCGGGTACTGGCGCATGATGAGTTCGGCCAGCGCCATGGCCGTCTTGCGCGCCGGCGTGATGCGGTCCTCGCCGTAGAGCACCATCGAGTGGCTCAGGTCGATCATGAGCGCCGTCGCCATGCTGGTGTTGTGGTCCGTCTCGTGGACGGCGAAGTCGTCCTCGGAGAGGTTCCAGTTGTCGATGCCGGTGCGGCGGAAGCTGTTCGAGAGCGTCTGCGTCACGTCCAGCAGGTTGGGGTCGTCGCCGAAGCGCCAGTCGCGCGTCTCGGGGAGGCGTTCGTCGCCCGCCCCGGCGTACGGCGTCTTGTGGCGTCCGCGCCCGCCCTTGCGGAGCTGGCGGAAG
>JAAAOL010000097.1 GCA_009908885.1 Bacteroidota bacterium
GGAATAATACCAAATCCGCTTGTGGAGTTGTCGTTTCAGCAAGCCCTTGACCAAAGGCACATCCCCCTCGGATCCCCCTTCGCGAAGGGGGAAGGCACGGAGCGCAGCGGAGTGACAGGGGGATGTGTTCTCAAGCAACACCGCCATACCACAACGGATTAACCGGAGTTGGTATAACGCCCATATTGGCGGTATGCCCCCGCATCCCCGGATCCGGTCCGGGGCAGGCTCAGTGCGGGGCAAGCTGTCCGTGGTCTGCGGTCACGAGGCAGCATCTGGTCTACCCCGTAATTTGGATTACTCCAACAGTGTGAAGTTATTTTCGGAACCGGCCTTGAAGAGCCCGCCGCCCGGACCACGGCGCAGGCAGAGCGACCGCGAGGGATCTTGTCTGAAGCGCCCCGACCATCGGGAGGAAGTAGTCCTGGGCTGCGAGCCCAGCGAGCAAGTTCGATCCCTCGCAGCGCAGCCGGAGCCACGGTCAGGCGGGGTCTTCTGAGTCTTGATCTTTTCCGTCCGTTTTAGCTCCCTCCGGTCGTGAGTCGCTACGCTCGTCTGGATCAAGCCAAAACGGACAGCCCCTCTCTTGCAGAGGCGTCGGCCGCTAACCGGCCAAACGGTAACAAGAACGACGGTGACGTCAGAAATAACTTCATACCACTGGGATTATTCCATCAGCACCACGTCGCGCTGCCCGCGCCACACGCCGTCGTCGCCGCGCGTGAGGTCGACGATGCCTGAGCCGCCGCGCTCGTCCCGCTCGGCCCGGTAGGCGGCATCCACCAGCGGATCGTCCGCAAAGACGATGCTGTCGACCCAGTACTCGGCCCGGTCCGGCTCCTTGATGGTCATGTGGACGTGGGCGGGTTCGTTGCGAGACGGGTAGGTGCCCGGGCGGATCGTCGTGAAGCGGTACTGCCCGGCGTCGTCGGTCCGCATCCAGCCGCGCAGGTAGCCGTGCCGCCGGGCGTTGCCCTGCTCGTCGCCGCGGGTCGGGTAGATGCCCTCGGCGTCGGTGTGGTAGACGTAGAGCAGGACGCCAGGCGCGGGCGTCTCGCCGTCGGGCCGGTAGACCGTGCCCGTGATGACCATGGGCTCGCCGGGCTCGTCCGCACCGGCGATGGTCGTCGTCCACGACACGTCGTCGGGCGCCTCCGCCGCGCCGCACCACTCGCAGTCCGGCAGCGGGCGCGGCTCCTGGGCGCAGGCGGAGAGCACGCTCAGGCCGAGTAGCGACGCGATGAGAACGAATGAAGGGATCCAGGAGAGGGGGCGCATGGGGTTCACCGTTGTCGATGCGATACCGTTTTCGTGTGGCGATGTCCGTATAGCTTGAGAACGTGATGCGTATTGCGTGATGCGTGAAAAAGCGCTGATGGAGCGATAGCCCCTTCCCATCACGCACCACGCACCAAGACAGGGACACCAGGATCCGGACATCAACCATCTGAATCAGTATGGCACGTGTATATCGGTCGTGTGTCGTACGCCTGCCTGCGCATGACGGCGGACCACGGACCGCAGACCGCTGATTGGGGCACGAGACCACGGTCACGAGAGGGGCTGACTCACGACTCGGGGTACCACGATTACACGAAACGCGGCGAGCAGAGTTACCCTTGCTTCCCACCGATGGTCCGGCTGCGACATCCTCCACCCGTCACTCACCCAGATGCGTCAGGATGAGATCGCTGTCGCTCTGCTCGATGCGGGCATACAGGATACGTCGCCCGTCCGGCGAGACTTCCAGGCTCGGACTCGCGATGTTGGGGATGGTAGCAACCGTTCGCACTTCGCCCTCACCAAACCCCTGAAACGCGATCGTCGTGCCCTCGGCGGTGCGGCGGATGAAGTACAGCCCCTCGGCGGTAACGTCCCAGTTGCCCCAGTCGGCGAGGTTCAGGTCCTCGACGACCTGCCTCTCGGGGCCGCCCTCCGTGGGCTGCATCCAGATGCCGGGCGCGGTGCGCTTCGTGTAGAAGAGCGTATCGCCGGTGACGGACTCGTGCGCCGCGAAGCCGCCGTCCACCGTCACCGGCGACAGGTCGGAGCCATCGGGACGCAGCTTCCAGAGCTGCCACGTGCCGCTGCGGTCGGACGCGGCATAGATCCACTGGCCGTCGCGCGACCACGCCGTCACCCAGTAGTTGGCGTCGGTGCGGTCGTCCAGGCGGAGGCGGCGCGGCGTGCTGCCCTCCACGTCCATCACGAACACCTCGGCCTGGCCCTCCGGCGTCGCGTAGAAGGCGATGCGCTCCCCATCCGGGCTCCAGCGCGGGTTGCCCACGAAAGCGCCGCCGACGTCGGTCAGCTGGACGGGATTCGCGCCGTCGGCGGCGCTCAGCCACAGCTCCAGCGTCCCGGAGCGCGACGAGGTGAACACGAGGCGCGTGCCGTCCGGGCTGTAATACGCCTCGCAGTCCCACCGCGTGGACGTGATGATCGGGCGTGACGGTGGCTCCCCCTCGCCCGACCCGTTCAGGTCGATCTGCCAGATGTCTTTCTCGTACGTCAGCTCCTCGTAGACCAGCGCGCCCGTCTGATCCGCCACCGACGGGTTGTAGATGCGCTCGGCGCGGGTGGGCAGCCACGTCACCGCGCCCGTCGCGACCGCCACCTGCCACAGGCCGAACGTGCCGGACTGATACGAGGCGTAGACGAGGCGCTCGCCGTCGGGCGTCCAGTCGAGCCCGCGGATCGAGAGTTCGCCCTGCGTGAGGGTGCGTTCGTTGGTACCGTCGGCACGTACAAGATACAGATCCTGCCCGCCGACGCGAGCCCGTCGGGCGAAGGCGACGGTCTGGCCGTCGGGCGCCCAGCGCGGAAACAGGTCGCCATAGGCCGAGGGGGGCGGCTGCGTGAGCGCCGTCGTGTCGCGCGTGGCGAGGTCGAGCCGCATCACCCGGTACGGCGCGTCCGGCGCGGGGCGCTCAGCGAAGAGGAGCGCCGCGCCATCGGGCGACCAGTCGAGCCCCAAGACGAACGAGCGGACGTCGATCAGCTTGCGGGCCGGGCCGCCGAGGGCCGGGACCGTGTAGAGCGCTGCGCTATCGCCCGCGACCCGGGCAAAGGCGAGCGTCGTGCCGTCCGGCGACCACGCCGGGAACGCCTCGAACGCCGGATCGGTCGTCAGGCGCAGCGGGTCGCCCGTGTTTTCCTGCTTCAGGTAGAGGTCGTAGTCGTCGCCCTCGGTGCCCGTCCACGCGAAGGCCACGCGGCTGCCATCCGGTGAGAGGGCAGGCATCCGCTCACGGCCCGGGTAGCTCGTGAAGGGCTGCGTCTCCAGCAACGTCGGCGCAGAGGAGGCCGACTGCCACGGCGCGGCCCACACGACGGCGGCCGCCACCAGCGCCGCGCCCAGCACGGCGAGGCCGCCCACGAGCACCGACCGGCGCAGCCCGCTCCCCAGCCTGACGTCACGAGCCTCTGCTGTCGCCACCTCGGTCTTGTCCTTATCTGCGACCGGCTCCACCGTGGCGATGAACCGGTAGCCGGTGCCGCGGATCGTCTCCACCACCTCGGGCGCCTGCGCGCTGTCGCCGAACGCCTTGCGCACCTCCGAGACGGCCCGCGTGAGCGCCTCCTCGTTGACCACCACGTCGGACCAGACGCGCGCCAGCAGGTCTTCGCGGGGCACCACCTCGCCCGCCTGCCCGGCCAGCTCCACCAGCACCTGCATCACGCGCGGCTCCAGCTGCTGCACGGCGCCAGCGGCCGCATGGACACGGTTCAGGTCCGGCTCCACGCGCCAGCGGCCCGCCGCCGTGCGCACGACGAACGGATCGGGCGAGGTCGGGGAATCAGCGCCTTGGGGCATGGTCGAAGCGGTCATCCGGGAGCATCATTAGCCAATCAGGACCTTCTCATCGCCCGCTCATCAGGTACGCGAGGGGACAATTTCCGTCGTTGGGCGGCGACGCAGCGGGTCGAGGTCCGCTTTCATGATATCGAACACCTGACACGTAGGATTCAATGCGCCTGCTTTTCACGCTCATGCTGGGATTCGTCCTGACCATCGGCAGCTACGCCCAGCCCGCCTCCAAAGCCCCGGTCACGCCCGAACTCTTCGGCGAAGGCGTCTTCTCGACGCCGCTCTACGAACTGACGCCCGCCTTCATGCCGGACGGCCAGACGGCCTATACCACCATCAGCACCCCGAGCTACGGCGACTTCTTCATCATCGTCGAGTCGCACTACGCGAACGGCGCATGGACGCCGCCCACGGTGGCGTCCTTCTCCGGCGAGTACAGCGACGCCGACCCGTTCATCGCGCCGGACGGCTCTGCGCTCTACTACCTGTCCAAGCGCCCGGTGATGCCTGGCGATGCGCCGAAGGACGACTACGACATGTGGAAGGTGGAGCGCACGGCTGGCGGCTGGAGCGCCCCGATCCACCTGGGCGACGCGGTGAACACCGATGGCAACGAACTCTTCCCGACCGTCGACGCGGAGGGCACGCTCTACTTCACGGCCATGCGCGACGACAGCGAGGGCGCCGGCGACGTCTACCGCGCCCGGCCCGATGGCAACGGCGGCTACCAGCCGCCCGAAAACCTGGGCTCAGCCGTCAATTCCCAGTATCACGACACCACGCCCTACATCTCCCCGGACGGCCAGACGCTGATCTTCGCCGTGTTCGGCAACCCCGACAACGAGGGCGTCGCCGACCTCTACGTGAGCCGCTGGGACGACGGCGCGTGGACCGAGGCGCGCAACCTGGGACCGGATATCAACGCTGCCGGACGCGACTACTGTCCCATCGTGGGACCGGAGGGCGAATGGCTCTACTTCACCAGCACGCGCACGCCCGGCGTCAAGCCCGACCCTGCGGCTACCGTCGATCACGCCGCCATGCGCGCCTTCTACGACCAGCCGCTGAACGGCTTCGGCAACGCCTACCGCGTGCGCCTCGACGCCGCGCTCCGATAGACTGAACACCTCGCTTCTTCTCATCGACGCCCTTCGTTCGGCCCATGCGCACCCTGATCGCCTTTCTTCTCCTGCTCCTGCTTCCGCTCACCGTCGCCGCACAGTCGGCCCAGGACGCGCCGCGCGTCTTGATCGTCGTCACCAGCCACGACCAGCTGGGCGACACGGGCCACCGCACCGGCGCGTACTTCTCCGAAATCACGCACCCGTACGCCGTCTTCACCGAGCACGGCTACGCGGTGGACATCGTGAGCCCGAAGGGCGGCCCGACGCCCCTCATCGCCGGGGGCACGCGCGACAGCGTGACCACGCGCCTGCTCTACGATGCCGGCTTTATGAACAAACTCGGCGACGCGAAGACGCCGGACGCCGTCGACCCCGCGGACTACGACGCGATCTACTTTGCCGGGGGCCACGGCGCGATGTGGGACCTGCCGGACGCGACGCGCATCAGCGAGATGACGGCGGCGATCTTCGAGCAGGGCGGCATCGTGGGGGGCGTCTGCCACGGCCCGGCGGGCCTCGTCAACGTGCGCCTCTCGGACGGCTCGTACCTCGTCGCCGGGCGGACGGTCTCGGCCTTCACCAACGAGGAGGAAGAAGCCGCCGAGTCCACCGACCTGATGCCGTTCCTGCTGGAGACGCGTCTGCGCGAGCGGGGCGCCACCTTCAGCGAAGGGCCGAAGTGGGACGCCCACATCGCCGTGAGCGGGCGCCTCATCACGGGGCAGAACCCGGCCTCGGCCACCGATGTCGCTGAGGCGATGGTGGAGGCACTGGAGGCCTCGGCACGGCCATGACCACGAGATGCCAGAGGTGCGCCTAACGATATCGCCGAACGCTCGTAGCACACGAGGGGCGCGACGCCGCGCCTGCCGTCTCACCGCTGCCTTGCACGTTCCATGACCATCCTCGCCATCGGCGCGACCGGCTTCATCGGCCCGCACGTCGTCCGCCAACTCGCCCAGCAAGGGCACGACGTCACCGTCTTCCACCGCGGCGAGACATCGGCAGACCTGCCCGGCGCAATCCGTCATCTGCACGGCGACCGCAACACGCTGTCCGAGCACCGCGCGGCCTTCGAGCGCTTAGCCCCCGATGTCGTCATCGACCTCGTGCCATATACCGAAGCCCAGGCGCAGCAGGCCGTGGACGTGTTTAGCGGACTGGCCGAACGCCTCGTCGCGATCAGCAGCAGCGACGTGTACCGCAACTACGACGGCTGGCGCGGCGCGAGCGACCACGATCCCGACCCCGTACCGCTGGACGAAGACGCTCCGCTCCGCGAGACGCGTTATCCGTACCGCGGCCACGACGACATCGACTTCGCCTACGCCGACGACTACGACAAACTCCTCGTCGAGCAGGTCGTGATGAGCGCCGAGGGCCTTGCCAGCACCATCCTCCGCTTGCCGGCCGTCTACGGCCCGGGCGACGCGCAGCACCGCTTCGCGCCGTACCTGCGACGCATGGACGACGACCGCCCGGCCATTCTGATGGACGAACGACAGGCCCGGTGGCGCTGGACGCACGGCTACGTCGAGAACGTCGCGGCGGCCATCGTACAGGCTACCACGGACGATCGCGCGGCTAGGCGGATCTACAACGTGGGTGAGGCGAAGACGCCGACCGAAGCCGAACGCGTGGAGGCGCTGGGCCGCGTCGTGGGCTGGACCGGCAAGGTGGTGCCGCTACCCGCCGATCAGCTTCCCGAGCACTTGCAGGCGCCGTTCGACTGGCGGTACGAGTTGGCGACGGACACGCGCCGCTTCCGGGAGGAGGTGGGCTTTCGTCCGCCGGTCCCGGTCAAGGAAGCGCTGCGCCGCACCGTCGCGTGGGAACGCGCGCAACGGTTCGGACCGGCTGACCGGCCCGACTACGCTGCGGAAGACGAAGCGCTCCGCCGTTGGTCTGCCGCCTGAGGCGCGTCCTGGCAGCGGGCGCATCCGCCGTACCGAGAACGGTACACCTGCACCCCGATGACGGCGGCCGTCGAGATAAAGGCCCAGAGGGCGCTGAACTCCAGGGCCTCGACCAGGCCGTTCCCCTTGAGCAGGCGGACGGCGACCAGCACGATGCCGATGAGGGCATAGATCGTAATCGCGCGACCGATCCAGTGTCGCATATCCATGATGAGTTGTGCGGTGGGTTCAAGGATGTCGCCGGGTTCAGCGATACGGAGGCCTCTCCCGAAAAGATACGGAGCGGCCTCAGTCCTCCTGCAACTGCAGGTCGCGGGCGCGGAGTTGGAGCGTCGTCCGCCCGCGCCATGTGTTTTCTTCGAGCGAGAAGGCGAGTTTGAACGGGACGCCCTGGCGCTGGCTGCGCTGGAGCGTCGCCAGGTGGCCGCCCAGCCCGAAGCCGATGGCATCGCGCGTCGGCGCGCCGTCGTGCCCCACGCGGAACTTGAGGTGGGCGTCGCTCTTGCCGACGGTGCGGGGCCGCCCGACGACCTGTAGGTCGCGCGCCACGAAGATGGGCTTCATGTTCTCCGGCCCGAACGGCGCGAACTGCTTCAGCACCGCCCAGAAGCGCTCGTCGATGTCGGACAGCGCTACGTGCGCGTCCACCTCGATGGTCGGCATGAAGGCGTTCGGCTTGCCGTCCACCATCTCGCCCACGACGGCGTCGAGGCGATCGCGCAGGGCGGGGACGTTCTCCTCCGGCAGCGTCATCCCGGCAGCGTAATCGTGCCCGCCGAACTGGGTCAGCAGATCCTCGCAGGCCGTCAGGGCCTCATAGATGTTGACCGCGTTGACAGAGCGCGCCGAACCCTTCGCGGCGCCGTTGGCCGTGCACAGCATGATCGACGGGCGGTGGAACTGCTCCACGAGGCGGCTCGCCACGATGCCGATGACGCCCTGGTGCCAGTCGGCGTCGTGCAGGACGAGCGCGTGGCGGTGGCGCCCGGCCATCTGGAGGTCCGCCTTACGGAACGCCTCGTCCCGGATGGCGCGGTCCAGCTCGCGGCGGTCCTTGTTGACCCGGTCCAGCTCACGCGCCAGGTGGCGGGCCTCGTCCATATCGTCCGCCAGCAGCAGGTCGACGGCCTGGCTGGCGTGCTGCATCCGCCCGGCGGCGTTGATGCGCGGGCCGATGGTGAAGACGATGCGGTCCACCGTCACGTCGTCGAAGTCGATCCCGGACTGCTCGGCCAGCGCGCGCAGCCCGAGGCGCGGCGGCTCCTGCGCCATCCGTGCGAAGGCCTCGCGCATCAGCACGCGGTTTTCGCCGTGCAAAGGTACGATGTCGCTGGCCGTGGAGATAGCCACGAGGTCCAGGTAGCGAAAGGCGTGCTCCGGGTCGTCGCCGAGGCGCGCGAGGGTCGCCTGCACCAGTTTGAAGGCCACGCCGCAGCCGGAGAGCTCCTTGAACGGATAGCCGCACTCCGGACGCTTCGGGTCCAGGACGGCGACGGCCTCGGGCATTGCCTTCGGCGCCGTGTGGTGATCGCAGATGATGAGGTCGATGCCCTGCTCACGGGCGTACGCCGCTTCCTCGACCGCCGTGATGCCACAGTCGATGGCGATGATGAGCCGCGCGCCCCATTCCGCCGCGTGATCGATGCCCGCCTTATTCAGCCCGTAGCCGTGCTCGAAGCGATCCGGAATGAAGTAGTCCGCCTCGACGCCGCGCGCCCGCAGGAAGTCCGTCATCAGCGCGCTGGAGGTGGTGCCGTCCACGTCGTAGTCGCCATAGACCAGCACCCGCTCGCCCTGCTGAATGGCCTGCGCCACGCGGTCGGCGGCGGCGTCCATGTCCTGCATCAGAAAGGGATCGTGCAGGTGCTCCCGCGACGGGCGGAAGTAGTCGCGCGCCGCCTCGAACGTCGTCACCCCGCGCAGCACGAGCGCCCGCGCCAGCGCCTCGGGCAGGTCGTTCAGCGCTTCCGCGATCTGCGGCACGACGCTCGGATCGTCCACCTCTTTCAGCATCCACTGGTACTTCGTGATCGAGGGCATACTCGGTACGGGCTCGTTTGAGTCGGTAAATATCGGCGGGGGAAGAATCGGCGGGATCGTCAAGATGAGACCGCATACGGTAGACCGCAGGAAATGGCTCGCCCTGGCGGTCTTCCGTCCGTCGTCCGCTGTCACGGGGCATCTTCGGGGTGTACTGCAACCGGGGTTAATATACCGCGCCCCCCTGTGACAACGTCAAGTCGTTCCCCCTTCTTGCTTCGCTATTCGAGGGCGCGGCGGGTCATCCCTGGAAACCCCGGCAGGCCGATTCCGCGTATCTTCTTCTCGCTTTCCGTCACCATCCCACCGCCTGCGATGCTTCCCGTCCGCTACCAGTCACTCGGCCAGTACGACCATGCCGTCGACGTCACCATCGACGTCGAGGGACGCTACGACGTCAGCGGCGGGACGTACGTCTCGCGGGGACGGGGGACGGGCCGCCTCAGCGCTCAGCAACGGGCTGGCCTCGACGCGGCCCTGCGCGCCCTGGACCCCGATCATACGCGCCCGATCCCCGAAGCCGCCGAGGGCTTCGTGCGCGAACTCGTCATCGGCACGACGCCGGAACCGACGGTGGTGCGGTGGTGGGGCCCTGTTTCCGACGACGACCCGACGCTCGCTCGCATCGTTCGGATGCTGGACGCGCTCTAGGTGGCCTCCATGACCACACGATACCGATGACGGTCCAGGGCAGACGACACCTCATGCGCGACGTTCTAGATAGCGCACGCGGGCGATGCCCAGGCCCATGAGAGCGCCCATCCCGGCGAACCAGGCCCACGACTCGCGGACGCCGGTCCACAACTCGGGGCCGCCCTCAAAGACGGACGCCAGCGCGCCGAAGGCCACCCCGAAGGCGGCCCCGAGCACGAATCCGCCGACGATGTAGCCCAGCGCGCGGACGGCGGCGGTCCAGCGGGACGACGAGGCGGAGCGATCAGCGCCTTGGTCGGACGAAGATACGGGCGAATCAGACATCGCTCGGATGCGGATGGTGTGATGGATAATATTGCGGAAACAGAATGGTAGAACATAGAACAGGGAGCCCGTGGGGAGGCTCCCTGTCCGATGATGCTCAAGAAAGAGCGGTCAGCATGATGGCTATGGCCTTACGCCGTCGCCTCCTGACCGGTCACCTGCTCGGGCTTGACCCAGCCGTCGGCGTCGGTCTTGGCCCGGGCGATGGCATAGATCATCACGCCGTAGCCAGCCTTCGCGGCCACGTCAGCGATCGAGTAGCCGACCTGCAGCACGACCTCGGCGCCGGCACCCGTGAGCCCGGCAAACGGAGCCATGTACGCCAGTGGGTAGAAGCCCCAGGTGGCGATCAGCAGGTAGCGAATGTTCTTCAGCAGAACACGCGGGCGCTCCGGCTGACTCTCGATGGCCTTGCCCAACTCGCCCCAGAGGACGACGAGGATGTAGACGAACGGCACCGTAGAGGCCGTACCCCAGATGGCGCGCGTGACGTTGTCGTCCGCGATCTCGCCCGGATAGCCGAGCGCGATCATAAAGGCCGACGCGATGATGAGCTTCGTCAGCAGCTTGCCCTGCTTGGCGCGGCTGAGCGCCATGACGAGCACCAGCTCGACGACGAGCAAGGGCACGGTGAGGAGCCAGTCGACGTAGCGATAGGCATCGTTAAACGGCTCGCCGCTGGGCTCATACGCGCCGTTGACGAGTTCAAAGGCGCCTTCCCAACTGCCGAAGATGCGCCAGTAGTGATAGCCCGCGATGCCAACCACCAGCGCCGACACCATCAGTGAGATGCGGTACTTGGGGGCCACGCGGGACTGGGCCATGATAAAGAACACGAACGCCGCCAGCATGGAGGCGATCGTAAAGGAGAGCATGTTGTAGACCAGGCTGTATTGCCCGACCGTGAGGGTGGGTAGTTCGAACATTACCGTACCTCCATTGATGAGACGCTAAAGAGTGAGAACCAGTGAGGGATGGTTCTAGGCGTGTGGAGGGGGCACGGCTGCACGCTACGCCTTCGGGCTTTCAGAAACAATTGAAAGCTGAAGCTGCTGCGTGCATGTTCGAAGAACGTTACAGAAGCGCTTCCGGCATAACACGTCCGTTACGAGGCTGCGGCATCGTGATAAGACGACGGCCTCTCCTGCCGAAGCGGAAGAGGCCGTCGCTCGTCGCTGCAAGATGTCAGGGACGCGAGTCAGGAAAGGCGCTTGATGGTGCAGCCCACGGAGCGCGTCGTCGGCTCGGCGATGGCTTCGCCGTCCACCATCGCCTGCATCGCATCCATCAGGTAATGGTTCTCCACAGCCTCGGGGTTGCGGGCATCGTCGTCGATGGCACCGTGATAGACCAGCTCCATGTCGCTGTTGAACAGGAAGATCTCGGGCGTCCGCGTGGCGCCGAAGGCGTCGGCCAGCTGGTGGTCCGCGTCCACCACGTAGGGGAAGTTGTAGCCCTTGGCTTCGGCGCGCTCTTTCATAGCCGCCATCGACTCACCGCCGCCGTCGCGCAGTTGCTCGTTCGGGTTGAGGGCGATGAAGCCGATGCCCATCTCTTCCGCTGCGCTCGCCGCCACCGGGTAGCGGTCCTCCCAGGCCTCGACCCACGGGCAGGTGTTGCAGGTGAACATGACC
>JAAAOL010000462.1 GCA_009908885.1 Bacteroidota bacterium
GGAGCGCGATGCCCTGCGCGCCGCGCATCAGCAGACCGGAACGCAGCGCCTCTGCCGCATCCTGAACGTGGAGGTTGCCGTCGAGGGAACGGTGCCCGCCCATCCCGACGGTCTCGTCGTCTGCAATCACCTCGGCATCCTCGATCCGCTGATTATGGCCGCGCAAATGCCGCTTGCCTTCGCCGGGAAGGCCGGTCTGCGGCACTGGCCCGTAATCGGCTGGGTGTGCCGCACCTTCGGCGTCATCTTCGTGGACCGGGACCGGCGCACGGCGACGACCGACTTCGTACGGGAGGTGGGCGAGAAGCTGACGCACGGTGTCGGCGTGCTCGTCTTTCCCGAGGGCACCACCAGCAAGGGCGACCGCGTGCGGCCCTTCAAGACGGGCGCCTTCGAGGCCGTGGCGGGCCGGACAGACGCGAGCGTGCTGCCGCTGTGCCTGAAGGTGGTCGCCGTAAATGGCCGCCCGGCGGATGCTGCGTTGCGCGAGCGCGTTACCTGGGCGGACCCGACGCCCTCGTTCCTCGCGCATGCCTGGTCGCTGCTCGGACTGCGGAGCGTGCGGTTTCAGGTGCGCATCGGTACGCCGATATCGACAGCAGGGCACGACCGGAAGGAACTGGCCCGCCGCGCCCACGCGCAGGTGCAGGCGCTCTACGCACCGGTGCCGAGCGTGGCGGAATGAGATAAACTCGGCGCGGCAGCAACTTTTGGGCGCGCTCTTGATACCATTTTCGAGATCGTCATTCGCTAGCGTCATTTTTCGCACCGCAGGCCTCGTCCCCTGGGCCGCGACGGATTCGTTCGGCAGCCCTTTATTCGTATGCACCGTCCGCGCTTTTCCCGTAGCACGTCCATCCTCATCGGCATCGGGCTGGTTCTCGTGGGGCTCCTCGCCGGGATTCTGACCATGCTGTTCGTCGTCGACGTGCGGCCCGACCCGTCGCTCGCGTCGCTGACGCCCCGCGTCGTCGAGCCCGTCGAACTGGGGCAGGCCAAGCCGCTGCGCTCCGTCGCCGTGACGGACTCGGGCGCGATTGCGTCCGTGGCGGGTGTGCCCTCACTGCAGACCATGAACCGCCTCTTTCAGGAGGTGGCGCAGCAGGTGACGCCGTCGGTCGTCTACATTCAGGTGGAGGCGCCCCCGGCGCGCGAGTGGCTGCGCAACTTCGAAGGCGACGACTTCCACGAGCGCTTCTTCCGTGAGATGCCGCGCCAGAGTGTGGGCAGCGGCGTCATCGTGAGCCAGGAGGGCCACATCGTCACGAACTATCACGTCGTCAGCGAGGCGGACGCCATCGAGGTGACGCTGGCCGACAAGCGCCAGTTCGAGGCCGAGGTCATCGGCGTGGATCCGTCCACTGACCTCGCCGTGCTCCAGGCAAAGACCGACGAGACGCTGCCCGTCGCGGCGCTGGGCAACTCGGACCGGCTGAACGTGGGCGAGTGGGTGCTGGCTGTGGGCAACCCGTTCCGGCTCACCTCCACGGTGACGGCCGGTATCGTCAGCGCGCTCGGGCGGCAGGTCAACATCATCGAGGACAGCTTTAGCATCGAGGACTTCATCCAGACGGACGCCGCCATCAACCCGGGCAACTCCGGCGGAGCGCTCGTCAACGTGGAGGGCGAACTGGTCGGCATCAGCACGGCCATCGCCACCGAGAGCGGATCGTACGAGGGCTACGGCTTTGCCGTCCCCGTGAATCTGGTCAAGCGCGTCGTGCAGGACCTGATTACGTACGGCGAGGTGCAGCGCGGCTTCCTCGGCGTCTCCATCCTCCCCATCGACGCGCAGGCGGCGCAGGAACTCGGACTGGACGAGATCGGCGGCGTCTACATCAGCGAGGCGCGCAAGGGCGGCGCGGCCTACCGGGGCGGCGTGCGTGGCGGCGACGTGATCCTGGCGGTGGACGGCCAGCGCGTCAACGCCCCGAACGAACTGCAGAGCCTGATCGCCCGGCGGCGCCCCGGCGAGCAGGTGGCCATGGAGGTGTGGCGCGACGGCCAGCGGCGCACGCTCAACGTGGTGCTCATGGGTCGCGACGCCCCGGCCTACCAACGCTGGTTCGCCGAACTGCGGGATGACGATACTACGGAGCCCGCGCCCGAGGTCGCTCCCGAGGCGCCCCCGTCGGACGGCGGCATCTTTCAACTCAGCGAGTGGGGCGTCGGCCTGCGGGATCTCACCCGGCGCGACCGCACCGCCTTCGACGTGCGCACCGGCGCGTACCTGGCCTACGTGGCCCACGGCTCAGCGGCGCACATAGCCGGCCTGCCGCGCGATGTGATCGTGCAGGGCATCGACGGGACCGACGTGCGCTCCGTCGAAGAAGCGATCCGGCAACTCGGCGCGGCGGCCGAGTCGGACGGCGCCGTGCTGTTCCGCGTCATGCGGCGGGATGGCGTGACGGCCTTCTACGAAGTCGCCGTGCCTGCGGACTGAACCCGCGGTCGGCGGACGCGTTTGGTGGATGCTCGTCCCGAAAGCATCTGCAGGGATCGTGCCGACGAGGCGTGATTCGCAACGGGGCCTCGGGACGCCCACCGACGACTGAGGACGACAAGACAGCTTATGTTACGATATCTGACGGCGGGTGAGTCGCACGGCGAAGCGCTCATCGGGATCATCGAGGGCATGCCCGCGGGCGTGCCGCTCACGGCGGAGGCCATCAACGAACACCTGGCGCGGCGCTGGCTGGGCTACGGGCGCGGCGGACGCTCAAAGATCGAAAACGACCGCGTGCACATCTACTCCGGCGTGCGCTTTTCGAAGACGCTGGGCAGTCCCATCGCCTTTCGGCTGGAGAACGCCGCGTACCGCAAGGACCGCTCCGGCTGGCCCGAGGTGATGGCGGTGGAGGGCACCGGCGAAGACGTGGAGAAGGTGACGCTGCCCCGCCCCGGCCACGCCGACCTCGTGGGCACGCAGAAGTACGGCTTCGATGACATCCGCCCGGTGATCGACCGCTCCAGCGCCCGCGAGACGGCCATGCGGGTGGCGTGCTGCTCCGTGGCGCGGCACCTGCTCCGTCACTTCGGCATCGAGGTCGGCAGCCACGTGGTGCAGCTCGGCGAGGTGGGCTACGCCTCGCCCGACGCCTGGAACGAGCGAACGCAGTCCTTGCTCGACGCAGGCGGCGCGCGGGCCGTCTACGAGGCCGCCGACGAGAGCGACGTCCGCATGCTGGACCCCGACCTGACCGCCGAGGCCGTCGAGCACATCAAGGCTACGAAGAAAGAGGGCGACTCGCTGGGCGGCGTCTACGAGGTCATCGTGACCGGCGTGCCGCCGGGGCTCGGCTCGTACGTGCAGTGGGACCGCCGCCTCGACGGCCGACTGGCGCAGGCTATCCTGTCGATTCAGGCGCAGAAAGCCGTGGAAGTGGGCGATGGGGTGCGCGGCGCGGCCCGACCCGGCTCGCAGGTGCACGATCCCATCGTCGAAGAGGAGGGCACCTTCCGCCGCCGCACCAACAACGCGGGCGGCATCGAAGGCGGCATCTCGACGGGCATGCCCGTCATCGTGCGTGGCTACATGAAGCCCATCCCGACCCTCATCAAGCCGCTCGACACCGTAGACATCGCCACGGGCGAGGCCCAACCGACCCGCTACGAGCGCAGCGACGTGACGAGTGTGCCCGCTGCCTCCACCGTGGCCGAGGCGACCGTGGCCTTCGTCCTCGCCAATGCCTTCCTGGAGAAGTTCGGCGGTGACCATTTCGACGAGATGCGCAGGCACGTCGACGGCGGCCGCGACGCCTGATGAGGTCCTCCCGGGCACTGATGTTACGGCTCCGTGACGATGCAGGACCGAACCCGGCGGTGCAGAACTCGTCTCTTTGTTTTGCACCGTTTCTGTTGATGATTTTCCGTTCCGGATGAGTCAGCCTTCCCACTCGCACACCCCGGAGGTCCACGGTACGTCCGCGTCGGCCTCGCCTGCGCAGGACGTGCCCGAGAGCGAGCAGCTCCTCACGCTGTTCGTGCAGCACATGCCGGCTGCCGTCGCCATGCTGGATGACGCGTTCCGGTACATGGTCGTCAGTAGCCGGTGGATGAAGGACTTTGGGCTGGCGGGGCAGGACCTGGAGCGGCAGCCGCACTTCGACGTCTTTCAATCGTCTCCCGGGGACTGGCGTACCATCTTAGAGCGTGCGCTCGACGGGACGGTGCAGCAGGGCCGCGAAGGACGCCTGCAGCGGCGCGACGGCAGCACCTACTGGGTGCGCTGGGAAGCGCGGCCCTGGTACCAGAGCGGCGGGGACATCGGGGGCGTCATCCTCTTCGTCGAAGACGTGACGGCGCGCAAGAAGGCCGAGGAAGCCCTCCACGCCGAGCGCCGCTTCCTGGCCGCCGTGTTGGACAACATCCACGCCGGGGTGATGGCCTGCGACGCCGACGGCACGCTCACCTTCTGCAACGAGGCCGCCCGCGACATCCTGGGCATGGCGGGCGAGATGCCCTCCACCGACGAGTGGTGGGCCGACTATGACCTCTACTGCGCCGATGGCACCACGCCCCTGCCCCCCCACGAATTTCCGCTCATCCAGGCGCTGCACACCGGGCGCGTCCGCAACGCCGAGTTCGTCGTGCGTCCGCGAGGCGTATCGGCAGCCCGGCACCTCCTCGTCAGCGGGCAGGGGCTCCACCGGGCCGACGGCACCAAGGTGGGGGCCGTCATCGCCATGCACGACATCACCGAGCTGAAGGCCGCCCAGGCGGACGTGCAGACCTCGAAGGACCTGCTGGCCAGCGTGCTCTCCAGTTCCCTCGACGGCATCTACGCCTTCGAGGCCGTGCGCGACGCGGCGGGGGAGCTGGTCGATTTCACGTGGATCCTCGTCAACGAGCGGGCCGAGGAGTTGATGGGCCGCTCCGCCGACGCCTTGCTCGGCGCTCGCCTGCTGGAGCAGATGCCCGGAGCCCGCGACTCCGGCCTCTTCGACGCGTATGTCGAGGTCGTGGAGACGGGCACTCCGTTCGAGCACGAGTCCTACTTCAATTATGACGGGCGGGACGGGTGGTTTCGGGTGACGGCGGTCCGGCGCGGCGACGGGCTGGCCGTGACGTTCCGCGACATCACCAAGCGCAAGCGGGCCGAGGAAGCGCTCCGCCGCAGCGAGGCCTTCCTCCGCATGGCCCAGCAGATCGGCCACATCGGCAGCTGGGAGTGGGACCTGCGCACCGGCCTGTTTACCTGGTCGGACGAGATGCACCACATCTTCGGGCTGGACGAGGACGCCTTCGACGGTCAGCTGGAAACGATCCTCGCCGCCGTCCATCCGGACGACCGCGAGCGCGTCCGTGAGGCCATGCAGCAGGCGCGCGAGGAGCCGTGTGCCCCGGCGCTCGAATACCGCGTCGTCTGGCCCGACGGCAGCATCCGCGTCGTCGCCTCCGACGGCACCGTCATCGGGCAGGAGCAGGGCGCCGCGACGCGCCTCGTGGGCACCGCGCAGGACATCACCGAGCGCTTCCGCGACAAGCAGCGCATCGAGCGGGCCAATGCCGCTCTGGAGCAGCGCAACCGCGAGCTGCAGGACTTCGCCTACGTGGCCTCGCACGACTTGCAGGAGCCGCTCCGCAAGGTGCGCGCCTTCGCTGACCTCTTCGAGGAGGACTACGCCGACAAGGTGGACGCGATGGGGGAGCATTACCTCGACCGCATCCGCGATGCCGCCGAGCGCATGTCCACGCTCATCACCGACCTGCTGGCCTTCTCGCGCATCGCCACGCGGGCGCATCCGTTCCAGGAGGTGGACCTCAACCAGATCGCCGCCGAAGTCATCTCCGACCTCGAAGTGCGCATCTCCGAGGTGGAAGGCAGCATCGAGGTCGGGGAGTTGCCCGCCATCGAAGCCGACCCGACGCAGATGCGGCAGCTCCTGCAGAACCTCATCGGCAATGCCTTCAAGTTCCGGCGGCCCGGCGTGCGGCCCGTCGTCGAGGTGGATGCGGAACGGGTGCGCGGCGCAGACGTGCTAGGAGGCGACGCCGGCTACCGCATCATGGTGCGGGACAACGGCATCGGTTTCGATAATAAGTTTCTGGATCGTATCTTTACCCCGTTCCAACGGCTGCACGGACGCGACGAGTACGAAGGAACCGGCATGGGGCTGGCCATTTGCCGCCGCATCGTCGAGCGTCATCACGGCCACATTACCGCCCGGAGCACGCCCGAGGCGGGAGCTACGTTCGTCGTCACCCTTCCGGTGCGCCAGCCTTCCCCCCAAGACGACTCGCCTACCGCCGCCTGACCGTGGACCGCCAGCCTATCGTGATCTTGCTCGCTGAGGACGATCCGGATGACCGCATGCTCACCATCCGGGCGCTCAAGAAAAATCGCCTCGCCAATTCCATCCATTGCGTGGAAAACGGCGAAGAGCTCATGGACTACCTCTATCGGCGCGGCAAGTATGCCGCCGCCGAGAACGCCCCCCGTCCGGGTCTCATTCTGCTCGACCTCAACATGCCGCGCAAGGACGGCCGCGAGGCGCTGCAGGAGATCAAGTCGGACCCCAGCCTGCGCAGCATCCCCGTCGTCGTGCTGACGACCTCGGAGGCGGAGCAGGATATCATGGAGAGCTACAGCCTCGGCGTCAACGCCTTCGTCACCAAGCCGGTCACGTTCGACGGGCTGGCGAAAGCGATCGACGCGCTGGGGAGCTTCTGGTTCGAGATCGTGAAGCTCCCGCCGGAGCAAGCCTAGCGGTTGGCGAGTTACACCGTGTTCGCCCGGCGCGGGCTGTATTGCTACGTGATGCGTGACGCGTATTACATAACCCAAGTTGTGCCCTATCACTTACAGTGGGACAAGACCACGGACCGCAGACAGCAGACGGCGGAAAAAGGCTCGTTCTGGCGGTCCGCTGTCCGTGGTCTCAGAGCAACATGGAGTTATAGCGTTTTCGCTGGGCGATGTCCGTATCGTCGAGAATATGATGCATATTGCGTGATGCGTGAGAAAGCGCTGATGGAGCGATGGTCCTTTCCCACCACGCAACACGGACCACGACAGGCGACACCAGGATCCGGACATCAACACGCTGAATCAGTATTATCCCACAACCCGGGGTAGGTGAGAGCACCGTACTGAGGCGGTTGTTCTCACTTGTCACGCACCACGATGTGCCCCACCCAGCACGTCCCCTCGCGCCACGCCGCTCACGGAGCCCGATAGCAATCCCCACGTACGCACATAGACCGAATGGAGCTTGAACGCATCGACATTCTGCTGGTCGAGGACGACGAGGACGACTTCTTTATCGCCCAGCGTCTGCTCGACCAGGCGCACGGCGTAGAGGCGGACGTCACCTGGGCGCGGAGCTTCGAGGAGGGCCTCGCGGCGATCAATGCGCAGCAGCACGACGTCGCGCTCGTGGACTACCGGCTCGGCCCGCACGACGGGCTGGAGCTCCTGCGCGCGGCGGGCGGCGGCGACTCCATCACGCCCATCATCCTGCTCACCGGCCAGGGCGACCGGCGCATCGACCTGCAGGCCATGGCGGCGGGCGCGGCGGATTACCTCGTCAAGGGCGAGGTGGATGCGCAGGGGCTGGAACGCTCCATCCGCTACACGCTGGAGCGCAAGCGGGCCGAGGAGCGCCTCCGGGAGAGCGAGGCGCGCTACCGCCTGCTGGCCGAGAACATGTCCGACATGATCTCGACCCACACGTCCGATGGCGACATCCAGTACGTCTCGCCCGCCTGCCGAGACCTGCTCGGCTACGAGCCGCGGGCGATAGTCGGCCAGTCGTTCAGCGCGTTCGTGCACGACGACGACCGGGCCGAGGTGCAGCGCGGCTTCGCGAAGGTGCTCCAGAACAGCGACAACCACGCCACCTTTAGCTGTCGCCTGCAGACGAAGGACGAGGAGTACGTGTGGGCCGAAACCACCGTGCAGACCGTGCACGACGGCGAGACGGGCGCCATCGAGGACGTCATCGCCGTCACGCGCGACATCACCGAGCGCAAAGAGGCCGAAACCCGCATCCGGGATCAGGCCGCTCTCTTGGACGAAGCGAACGACGCCATCAGCGCCTGCGACCTGGACGGGCGCGTCATCTACTGGAACAAGAGCGCCGAGCGCCTCACCGGCTGGAGTGCGGACGAGATGCTCGGTCAAGTCGCGGACGACTACCTGTGCGACCCCGACGACCCCCGCCTGCAGGAGGCCCACGAGACGGTCCGCCGCGAGGGCGAGTGGACGGGCGAGCTGGAGCTGACGACGCGCGGCGATGACGACGTCATCGTCGAGAGCCGCTGGACGCTCGTGACCGACGCGAACGGCGAGCCGTCGACCATCCTCATCATCAACACCGACGTGACGGAGAAGCGGCAGCTCGAATCCCAGTTCCTGCAGGCGCAGCGCATGGAGTCCATCGGGCGGCTCGTGAGCGGCATCGCCCACGACCTCGGCAACCTGCTCGTGCCGGTGCTGCTGGGCGTCAAGATCATGCGGCAGCGCTACGGCGACAACGAGAAGGCGGCGCGCACCCTGCAGATGATGGAGCAGAGCGCCCAGCGCGGCTCGGACATGGTGAAGCAGGTGCTGGCCTTCGCGCGCGGCGTCGAGGGCGAGCGCGTCCCGCTGCGGCCCCAGCAAGTCATCGGCGAGGTGGAGCGCATCACCGACGAGACCTTCCCGAGCACCATCGAGGTCGACGTGACCGTGGCTGACGATCTGTGGATGGTGGAGGGCGACGCCACGCAGCTCCAGCAGGTGCTGATGAACCTGAGCGTCAACGCCCGCGACGCCATGCCCGACGGCGGGCGCCTCATCATCCGCGCGGAAAACCTGACCGTGAGCTCCACGATGGCGCGCATGAACCTGGAGGCCGAGCCGGGCGAATACGTCCACCTCTCCGTGGCGGACACCGGCACCGGCATCCCGCCCGACGTGCGAGACAAGATCTTCGAGCCGTTCTTCACGACCAAGGAGGCAGGGGAAGGCACCGGCCTCGGCCTGTCCACCGTCTACAGCATCGTCAAGAGCCACGGCGGCTTCGCGAGTGTCTACAGCGAACTGGACGAGGGCACCACCTTCCACGTCTACCTGCCGAAGGCCGAGGAGACGGAGCCCGCCACGCCCGCCACCCCGCCCGACGAGGCGCCGCAGGAAGGGCAGGGTGAGCTGGTGCTGATCGTGGACGACGAACCGGCGATCTTGCTCGTGGCCGAGGAGACGCTCTACGAGGCCGGGTACCGCGTCCTGACGGCCAGCCACGGGAAAGAAGCCCTGCGCCTCTTCAACGCCCACCGCGACGAGGTGGCCGCGGTCATCACGGACATCGTGATGCCGCAGATGGACGGCATCGACCTGATCCGCACGCTCCGCGAGCAACGCGCCGATCTGCCCATCGTGGCGGCCAGCGGCATGCCGGATAGCAAGTCGGCCAAAGCCCTCGACGCAGGAGCGCACGCGTTCATCAACAAGCCGTTCACGGCGGACAAGCTCTTCACCTCGCTCCAGCAGGTCCTCGCCCGTGACCCGGACGAGGCCGTGGCCCCGTCGCCGCAACCGCAGAGCTAGATGTTCATCCCGCGGAGAGTGGGGAAGGGACCGCCGTCCGGACGTATGCGTAGAGGCTTCACGGCACCTTCGCCCGTCGCACCGTACGTTTCCAGTCCTATCCCCGTGCGTCCTCCACGAGTAGTTGCATTCGCATGATTGCCCGTTCCCGCACGATTGCCGAGTCTCTCCTCGATCGACTCCTCGACGCCTTTCCCCCGGACCGCCCGTACGACCGCGCGGCGTGGACGCAGGACCCGATGCCCGACGCCGTGGCTCAGTTTCTGGAGCACACCCTCCAGCGGCGCCTGCACCAGGAAACCACGGCCCTGCGGCAGGCCTGCACGTCGCCCTGGGTGGACGACGAGCACCCCAGCGTCCGCCGCGCGCGCCAGCTCTTGACCTCGGCGCTGGAAGAGCACGCTCAGATTCCGGCGGACGCCTGGCCGACGATGCTGGGCGAGGCCGTACGCCGCGTGGTGGCGTATCTGGCGGAGCCGCGCCGCACGCTGGTCGAGCATATCTTCGACGACGAGCCGCTTCCCGTGACGACCGTGCGTCAGCAGATGGCGGCCTTCGCCCCGTACGGCTACCTGCACGAGGGCGTCGAGGCTTACATACGCTACGACGACCCCGACACGCTGACGGCCGACCAGTTCGACGAGCTGCTGCGCCGCATCGACCGGCACACGACGGACGGCTACGACACCGACGACTGGATGCGGCTGCTGGAGCCGCTCTATGCCATCGTCACCCAGGCGAACGCCGAGGAAGCGGGCGTGCCGGTTCCGCTCCTGGGCGCGTTCTTCAGCGAGAAAGGCTATCGACGGGCCGTGCGGCAGCTGCGCGAGGTGCACGAGCAGCACCAGGCCGACCAGCTCAGCGGGGAGGCGTTGCGCCGCCTGCTGGACGAGCCCGACCCCGCTGACACCTCCACGTCCGACATCCCGGCGACGGTGCGCTCGGCCCCGCTGCCCGACGACACGGAGTCGACCTCATCCGCGTCCGAGTCGTCCGCCACGGCCTCGGCTCCGGCCGAGTCATCTGCCGCCGCAGACCAGTCAGCCCCCGCCGAAGACCGGGAGACGTCGCCCAGCCGCCCGCCCGCCGCTGCGAGAGAGACGGCGCCGCTGCCCGACGATCCTCCCGCGCCCGCCGCGTCGTCCGCCGAAGCCGAACCGCCCCCGACGAACACACCGCCGCGTCCGTCCGACGCGCCCGCCCAGGACGAGGTGCCGCCCTCTGACGACGGTCCTGACCGGAACGAGATGCCTGCCCCGCCCGACGGTGCGCCCGGCGATGCCGTTCCTTTGTGGAGGCAGTTTCAGCAAGGGCTCCAGCGCGCCCCCGCTACGGGCGAGCGCGTGAAGCAGCGCCGAGGCTTCCACAGCACGCCGGACATCGAGCGCGAGGAGGAAGCTACGGCCACCACCGATGACGCCCCCGCTCCGCCGTCCGTCCCGCGCTGGATGCAGTACCACGATCCCGACGAGGACGACGCCGACGAAGGCCACAGCCTCGACGTGCTGGAGCGTTCCGTCCTCGGCCCCAGCGGCCCCCGCAACCGCGAGCTGTTTCTGGACGAACTGTTCGAGGGCGACGTGGACGAGTACGCCGCGACGCTGCAGCGGCTGCTCAGCGCCCCGAGCTGGGCCGAGGCTTCCAAGATCATCGCGGAGGACGTCTTCCGGAAGCACCAGGTCAATATCTACAGCGACCCGGCGGTGCTCTTTACCGATGCCGCCGAACTGCGGTACCGGCGGTAGGCCGGGACGATTGCCATCTCCCCAACAGTGTGAAATTATTTTCGCCGGCCTTGAAGAATCCGCCGCCCGGATCGAGACAGCGGCGCAGCGCCCGAAAGGGATCTTGTTTGAGCGCGCGTAGCGGGCGAGTTTGATCCCTTTACTGGCGTGAATTCGCTTCGCTCATTTCAGCGAAGCGGGTGTCGAGATCAGGCGGGTTCTTC
>JAAAOL010000038.1 GCA_009908885.1 Bacteroidota bacterium
TAGTTGGGGCGGGCTGTTATACCGTTTTCGCCGGGCGATGTCCGGATGGTTTCGTGTTGCGTGTTGCGTGTTGCGTGAAAAGGCGCTGCTGGGGCGACGGCCCGTGCCTGTCCTACCAACTCGGGTTACTGAGTTGGTGTATGGAGGGTTGATGGGTTGGAGGAGCGTCTCGTCCATACATGCACACCTACACCCGTCCAACCCCAAATCCGGCCTCGCGGGGCTACGTCATACCACAATGCTTCAGCCGGATTTGGTATCACGGACCACGCAACACGCATCACGGCGTGCGAACCTCAGAGATTCCGACATCACCAACCTGAATGCGCATTCTCCCACAACTTGGGTTAGATACGATGCCGTTTGCGCTCAGGCGTTGAACAGCCCGAACGTGGAGGGCGCATCGCGAGGCACGACGACCGTTGCCGTCGTGTCTGGAGGAACCGGTTCAGTCCCATCCGACTCCCGCGCCGTGCGGATCAGGAAAAGCGCCGACCAGATGGCGAGCGCAATCGTTATCAGGAGCAGAACGATGACGAAGATGCGGGTGGCGGTGCGGCCCATCGGCTGTGGGCCGCCTGGCGGAGGCTGGTTCATCGGGATTGGGGATGGTCAAGGGTCAGTCGCGGCCATGCTCGGCCCAGTACTGGACGAGCGCTGTGGTGTAACGGAGCGAGCGCTCCAGGTTCTGCACGGTGTTCCACTCGAAGCGGCTGTGGTAGTCGTGCCCGCCGTTGAACACGTTGGGCGTGGGCAGGCCCAGTTCTGAGAGGCGCGAGCCGTCCGTGCCGCCCCGAATAATGTCTTCCTCCAGCGTCATGCCGATGGTTTCCGCGGCGGCGTGGGCAAACGCCACCGCACGCGGGTCGGTCTCGGCGATGTAGGAGCGCATATTCTTGTACTGATCCTCGACCTCCAGCGCGAACTCCGCCTTCGGATGCTTGCGGCGGAGAAACTGGACGATGTCGGCGACGAGGTCTTTGCGCCGCTGAAGGCCGTCGCCCGTAAAGTCCCTCAGAATGATGAGCACCGCGGCTTCCTCGGGATCGCCTGCGTGGAGGGTGTGCGGGTGCAGGTAGCCGTCGTAGCCGTCTGTCGTCTCGGGGGCTTCCGCCTCGGGAAGCAGGCTGATCAGTTCGGCGAGGATGCGGACCGCGTTCACCATCACCCCTTTGGCATAGCCCGGATGGACCATAGTGCCGCGGACGGTAACGGTCGCCTTCGCAGCGTTGAAGGTCTCGGCATACAGGAGGTCGGTCGAGCTTCCGTCCAGCGTATACGCCACGTCCGCCCCGAGGCGATCCAGGTCCAGCTTGTCGACGCCACGTCCGATTTCTTCATCCACCGTAAAACAAATCCGCAGCGGCGGGCAGGGAATCGAGCGGTCGGCCAGCAGGTGCTCGACGAGTTGCATCAGGATGGCGACGCCCGCTTTGTCGTCGCTGCCCAGGAGGGTGGTGCCGTCGCTGGTGAGCAGGTCGTGGCCGCAGTGGTCGAGCAGGGCCGGTTGCCGTTCCGGGTCGAGCGTGACCTCGGGATTGCCTGGAAGCCGAATCATGGAGCCGTCATAGTCTGGATGCAGCGTCGGGATGACATTGGCTCCGGGCGCGTCGGGCGAGGTGTCGACGTGGGCCAGGAGAGCCAGCGTCGGCGTCTGCGCGGCGACGTCTTCGGGAAGGGTAGACGGAATCGTGGCGAAGACGTAGCCATACTCGTCCATCGCTACGTCGTCCGCGCCGAGGTCGCCTAATTCCTGCGCGAGCAGGCGGCTCAGGTCTTTCTGCTTCTCGGTCGAGGGCGTCGTCTCGGACGTCGGATCGGACTGCGTGTCGATTTGTACGTAGCGCACGAAGCGCTGGGCGACGCCCGGCAGGCGCTGGAGCGCGTCGAGATCGTCGGTCAGGTCGATGGCGGGCACGGGTGGGGACAGTTTGGGGAGACATATCGTACGTCTCGCGTACGACTGGTCCCCGTATATTGCTCCGTCCGATTGCATCCCTCGACCGCACATGCCGACCCTCGCGAACCTGTTCGTCTATCCCGTCAAATCTACCCGGGCCGTCGCCGTCCAGCGCGCCGAGGTGACGCCGCGTGGCTTGCGGGGAGATCGGCGCTGGATGCTGGTCGATGAGGAGGGGCGGTTTATCTCGCAGCGGTCCGAGCCCCGTCTCACAGGCATTCGCAGCAGGTGGACGCCCGATGGAGTCTGGCTCCAGACGGACGGCATGGCTCCGGTCTTCGCGCCCATCCCGGAGGCGTCGGCACCGCGGCGGACCGTGCAGATCTGGGACGATGTCGTCGACGCGGCCGTGACCGACGCGGCGGTGCGGTCCTGGTGCCACGCGGCCGTGGGGCGACCCTGTGACCTCGTCTACATGCCCGACGACAGCCGACGGCCCTTGGACCCCGACTATGGATCGCCCGACGACGTGGTCAGCTTCGCGGACGGCTACCCGCTGCTCATCACGACGACGGCGTCGCTCGCCGACCTCAACGAGCGCATGGGAGCTTCACTGTCGATGCAGCGGTTTCGACCGAACCTCGTGCTGGACACCAGGGAGCCCTTCGCGGAAGACGACTGGCGCCGCCTGCGCATCGGCGCGGTGACGGTGCGACTCGTGAAGCCGTGCGCTCGCTGCGTAGTGACGACGCTGGATCCTACGACTGGGGAGGGAGGAAAGGAGCCGCTGCGGACGCTGGCGCAGTTTCGGGAGCGCGACGGCAAGGTCTACTTCGGCATGAACGCCATCCCCGAGGGGCCAGGATCGCTGCAGGTGGGCAATGCCGTCGAGATTCTGGCGGAGTGACCCGTCGAGATGGGAACAAAGCGGGGTTGCAGAAAAATAATGAAGGTGTATCCGTTACGTCCTTTCAATCGGGACGCGGATCCAGTACCTTAGCTGCCGATTCCTGGCAGGAATGCCAGTCGTTGTCCGTTTTTGCAATCCGCGCTGCCGCCTTCTCTCACCGCCTTTTCTACATTCGGTCGGTCCCCCCACAGCGGATGACGCCCGCTGGCAGTTCGTCGTCTCCGTTGATCCGTAATGGGGTGGCGCCATGACGTCGCACGTGCTCGTACTCAATCGGGATTACAGCGCGCTCACCATCTGCAGCGTGCAGCGGGCCATCATCCTGATTCACCTCCAAAAGGCCGAGATCGTGGAGGCTGCGCCCGACCGCTTCGTGCGGTCGCCGAGCGTCAAGTTTCCGTACCCGAGCATCGTGCGGCTCAAGATGTACGTGCGCGTGCCGTTTCGCCGCATCATGCTCTCGCGCAAGAATGTGCTGCGCCGCGATGGCTTTAGGTGCCAGTACTGCGGCTCCCGTGATCGCCTCACGGTGGACCACGTCATGCCGAAGTCGCGCGGGGGAAAGGACACGTGGGAGAACCTGGTCGCGGCTTGCACGTCGTGCAATAACCGCAAGGGCGACCGCACGCCCGACGAGGCCCGCATGCCGCTGCGCCGCAAGCCGTTTCGGCCCAGCCACGTCATGTTCATCCGGGACTACGTGGGCAACGTGTCGGACAAGTGGAAGCCGTATCTCTTTCTGACCTGATCCCGTTTTCGCCGGGCGCCGTCCGTATAGCGGAGGAGGAACGTAGGAGGGACCGTCGTCTCGTACGCCCCTCCATACGTGCACCCTTCCACCCTCAACGACGTACCCGGAGTTGACGCTGTGCTTTTCGCGGAGAGTTAGGCATTGGTGCAGGAACTGGGGGCCGGGTCCGACGTGCGTGATGCTCCCCCGCATCGCCGTCCCGTTTGGCCTGACCCCGACGTCCCATGAGCCGCCTGATTGCGCGCGTCCTCTGGATTCTCCCGCTCCTGCTGCTCGTCCTCGCTGCAAACCAGGCGAAGGTCGCCGTCGACCTGCGCGCCACGCTGGAGGAAGGCACGCCCGCTACGGCGGAGATCCTCGAACTGGAGATCTCGAACCGCGTCGACGTGACGTACGACTGGGTCAGCCTGCGGGTGACGATGCCGGATGGGCAGGTGATCGAGCAGGAGCAGATCTCCCTGCCTCACACGCTCGCGCCGCAGTTGGAAGGGCAGGAGCAGATCGACGTGCGGGTGCGGCCCGACGCGCCCCAGCCGATCGCCATCACGCAGTTTGCCCGAGCCCAGTGGCGGATTGCCGCCATTCAGGCGGTGATGGCGCTCGTGGGCGCACTCCTCATGGGAGGAGGCGTGTTCTGGTGGCATCGGTACCTGCGCCGCGAGGGAGATCCGGCAGAGCGGACGGTCTCCGAGTGAAGGGCTCGGCGCGGGTTATACCAAATCCGGCTGAACCATGGTGGTATGACGTAGCCCCACGAGGCCGGATTTGGGGTTGGACGGGTGTAGGTGTGGACGTACGGACGTGACGCTCCTCCACCCCTTCAACCTTTCGACCCTCCATACACCAACTCATTAACCGGAGTTGGTATTAGTCCGTAAAGAGGAGGTCCACCTCGCGGTTCTCGGGGTTGGCCGCGGTGACCTTGACTTCCACCCGGTCGCCGGGGCGGTAGGTCTTGTTGGTGTAGTCGCCGACGAGCGTGTAGTTGTCCTCGTCGTAGACGTAGAAGTCGTCGTCCATGTCACGGACGTGCACGAGGCCCTCGACCAGCAGGTCGGCCAATTCCACGAAGACGCCGAACTTGGTCACGCCGGTCACGACGCCGAAGAAGGTCTCGCCCACGTGCTTCTTAACGTACTCGACCTGCTTGAGGCGGACCGATTCACGCTCGGCCTCCGTAGCGGCCCGTTCCCGTTCGGAGCAGTGCTCGCACCGCGCTTCGAGCCCGCCCTTGTCCGGGGGAGAACCGCCCGCGGCATAGCGCTTCAGGAGCCGGTGTATGATCAGATCCGGGTACCGCCGGATGGGGGAGGTGAAGTGGGAGTAGAAGTCGAACCCGAGCCCGTAGTGCCCGATGTTCTTGGTGGAGTAGACCGCCTTGGCCATCGCCCGAAGCGCGGCATTCTCGATGACGAACTCTTCCGGGGCGCCCTTGATGCGGGTCAGTAGCTTATTCAGCTTGCGCGAATCCACCTTGCCGTCCTCGATGGGCAGCAAGTAGCCAAACGCCTTCACGTACTGCGAGAGCTGCTGCATCTTCTCCGCGTCCGGCTGATCGTGGATGCGGTAGACGAACGTCTTGGGATCCTGGGCGTCGCCGATGTGGCGGGCGATGGTCCTGTTGGCCAGGAGCATGAACTCCTCGATGAGGCGGTTGGCCTCACGGCGTTCTTTTTTGACGATGTCGACCGGCTCGCCCTGCTCGTCCAGGATGACACGCACCTCGGGGAGGTCGAAGTCGACGGACCCTTGATCCATTCGGTTGGCCGTGAGCGTGCGGGCCAGGCGCGCGGCGCGGACCACGTGCTCGGCAAAGGGGTGCTCCGGGTAGCCGCCCAGGATGAACTGCTGCGCCTCGTCGTAGGTGAAGCGGTGCTTGGAGTGGATGACCGTCTCCAGAATGTCGTAGTTCACCACCTTGCCCTGCGTCGTCACTTCCATGATGCAGGAGAAGGCAAATTTGTCCTCCTTCGGACGGAGCGAGCAGACGAGGTTCGACAGCTTCTCGGGCAGCATCGGGATGGTGCGGTCCACCAGGTAGACGCTCGTCCCGCGCTGCAGGGCTTCGTCGTCGATGGCCGAGTCGGGCTCGACGTAGTAGCTCACGTCGGCGATGTGTACGCCGATCTCGTAATTGCCATTCTCTAACTGCTCGATGTGAATGGCGTCGTCGAAGTCTTTGGCGTCCTCCGGGTCGATGGTGAAGATGTCTTTGCCCCGAAGGTCGAGGCGACGGTCGATTTCCTGCTGCGGCAGGTGCTCCTCGATCCGCTCGGCTTCCTGTTCGACATCCTCAGGAAAGTCAGCCCGCACGTCCATGCTGAGCGCGAGCGAGAGCACGCGTACGCCGGGATCGTCGCTGTCGCCGATGATGCTCAGGATGCGACCCTCCGGCGAGGCATGCGGGTCATCGAACCGGTCGATGGAAACGACGACCTTGTTACCTTCCTGGGCGCCGTTGAAGGCTGCGGACGGCACATAGACGTCGTGTTGCAGCCGCTTGTCGTCCGGCACGACGAAGGCAAAGTGCCCCTGTTTCTGAAAGGTGCCCACGGCCTGCGTGCGCTTGCGCTCCAGAATCTCCAGGATCTCACCCTCGCGTCGCTTGTCACCCCGCTTGGGGGCGGCGAGGCCGACGAGCACCTGGTCGCCGTCGAGAGCGGTGCCCATATTGCGGGAGCGGACGAACAGGTCTTCTTCCTGGTCGGGAATGTCGACGAACCCGTAGCCGTGCGGATGGACGATGAGCCGTCCTTGCACCTTCGTGGCGCGTGGCTTGTAGGTGTACCGCCCGCCTTTCGCCGTGCCGATGATCTGCTGGTCCTCCATCTCAGCGAGGACGTTGCGAAACATGCGGAAGACGTCGTTGTCGCGGTAATCGAGTTCCTGCGCGATCTCTTTGGAGCGAAAGGCGCGGTCCGAATTGTTTTTCAGAAGGCGGAGGATGTCGCGGCGGATCTTCCGCCGATTGATGGGTTTGCTCACAGAGGCGAGTGCTGATAGTGAATAGAGAAGGGAACGCGCTCCCGGAGGAACGTACAACGGTAACCATACGGATGAACGCGTCGGTCTTTTCAACCGATGACGGTCTCAAAGGATGCGGGCCGAAAGGAGAGCCGATGAACTGGGGATGACGCTTCCGGCAATTCGAGGATCCTATTGCGTCACCGAGGTCGTGTCTTCTGGGGGTCCGTCGTCTCGCGTCGCGGGCAGCAGGCGGCGGAACAAGCGCTGCCACGTTGGAAAGCGCGTCTGGTACGAGAGGCCCGCGCCGGTGGTGCTCGTCAGCACGCTCTCACTCAGGATGTCACTCTCGCGGCGGTAGAAGACCTCGACGGAGACGTTCGGCGTCAAGCGCACCTCGACCACGAACTCGCCCTGGAGGGCCTGCTGCGTCTCGTCCACGGCGTCCTGGCGCAGGCCGCGGTAGACGCCTTCGCCCCGGATCACGAGGCGCTGGTCGAGCAGGCGGAGCGCCAGTCCGGCGGTCACGTCCAGTTCGTTGATGCTCTCGTCGCCCTGCACGCCCAGCGTCAGGTCCAGGTTGGGCGCGACCTGGGCCAGGTAGCGATTCAGCTGGCTGGCGACGAGCTGGGAGACGCTGTTGAAGGCGGAGCCGGTGAGCACGTCGCCCTCGGCGCCGCCGGTGGTGAGCAAGAAGGAGTTGGTGAGCAGCACGCTGGTGGCGTACTCGGTGGATCGGTCCGGCTGGTTCAGGAGCGATTCGAGGTAGGGGGCTTCCTGAAACGCCTCCCGCTGCCCGCGTTCTACGGCGAGGCGAAGGTCGACCAGCGGGGCCGTCGTCCGCCCGCGGATGTCGAGCTGGACGATGACCGGGATCAGCGGCTGCAACCGCGCCTGCACGTCGTCCGGCAGGCCCGCGCGGGAGGCCCGGGTGCGGTACGCCGCGTCGATATTGAGCAGCGCGTCCGCCGGATCGCCGTCCCAGGTGATCGTGCCCTCGTCGATCTGGAACCGCCGCACGAAGACCTCGCCCGCATTGAACAGGTAATCCCCGGCGGTCACGGTGAACGTGCCGAAGGTGGTGAACTCATCGTCCTGAAGCTGCAACTGCACGCGCCCGCTCCCGACGGCGTTGATGACGTCGCCGAGCAACGGGTCGATGACGAGGTGGACGCGCGAACCCGGCGGCGCCGTGATGTTGAGGTCCATGCTCAGGCCTTCGACGAAGGTGCGCGGTCGCTGCGAGGGAGCACCGGTCGGGCGGGACCGTTCGGCCTGCTGCGATCCGGATCGGGCGGGAGCGTTTTCATCGGACGCGTAGACGATAAAGCCCGGATCCGACGTCGCCTCGGCCTCGGAGATCGGGATGAACAGCTCGCTCTCCGGGTGGGTGACGGCGTCGCTGGCACGCAGGGACGCGTCGAAGACCGGGCCGTCTAGCGTCACGTCGCCGGAAGCCCGGATGTGCCCGTAGAATGGCAACGCGGGCGAACTGGGCACGTCGATGATCTCGAAGTCGTCCAGGGCAGCGTCCAGGTCGAAGGACAGGTAGCGGTACTCGTTGAACAGCAGCCGCCCGTTGATGGTCGCCGTCCCGCCCGTGTCGTCGGTCGCACGAACGTCCTCCAGCGTGATTCCCTCGGCGTCCACCCGGGCGGTGCCATCGGCCTGGTAGCGCAAGCCAAATTTCGGAATGACGACGGCGCCATCGGCCAAGGTGAACGCACCTCCGAACACCGGGCGGCGAAACGAGCCGCGTACCGAACCTGTGCCCCGGAGAGCCCCCTTACTGTGGCTGACCAACTTGTCGAAAAGGTCTTCGAAAAAGAAGGCGTCGGCCCGTCGCACGTCGAGCGACAGGTCGAGCTGCCCGGCGTCGGTCCCGCTCGGAAGGCGGGCTGTGCCGGTGACGGCGAGGTCGTTGTGCGTCAGGCGCCGCGTGCCGAGGTGGGTACTATCCGGGGCCAGCGGATTGATGGCGGCGTCGATCTGCACGTCGGGCGAGCCGGGCACGAAGGTGCTCCGCGCTACGAGCGTGCCGACGATACGGTCGTTCAGGGCCAGCGTGTCGAGCCGGATCGTGCCTGCGAGGGTCGGTCGGGGCGAGCGGCTCAGGGCGACGGCGCCGTTGGCCGTGCCCTCCAGCGCCAGCGGGGCGTCAACCAGCTCCGCGATGGGCCCGAGGGCTACGTCGGTAAGCTGCAAAGAGAGCGTGTCGCCAGGCAGCGGGGAGTACGTCCCTGACAGAGCAATCCGCTGCGTCGTCGCGTCGTCCATGCGAACAAGTTCGAGTGCCGGGACGCGCAGCCGCTGGTCACTAATGGTGATCGGGCTGGCCTCGGCCAGCGTCCATTGATAATTCCGAACCCGCGTCGTGAAATCGGTAAACGTGAGACGGTTCGCTCCTTCACGAACGGTCAGTGCCGCTCCGAGTCGCACCGCCCCAGCCTCCGCCTCCGGATCGGTGCGGAGCAGGAGGGAGAGCGAATCGGCGGTGAGGTCTCCGCGCAGGACCGGGGCCGGGAAGGCCACGCCGCCGCGGAGCGTATCGGCCGTCGCGTCGAGTGTGCCGGTGATGGTCGGAATGGAGGCATCGGGAGGCAAGGAAGCCTCGAACGCCGCCGACGCTGACAGGTCTTCGAGGCGCATCCCACGGGTGTGGAGGGCGGCCCGGTCGATGCGGGCCGTCCCGTTCAACGCCGTGGCGGTAGCGCTCGCGTCGACGGCTGCCCGCAACGGGGGCAAGATCGGGAGAAACGGCATGTACGCACCGACGAGCGTCGGGTCGTGGAGGTCGAGCGTCGCCTGGATCTCGAAGCGGTCCATCCGGCTCGTCGCCAGTGCTTCCTGAAGAGCTACCTGGGCCCGCCCCAGGTCCGCATCCTCTTCGGGCGATGATTCCGCCGAGAGCAACTGCTGCCGCACCCAGCGCCTCCCGGCCTGCGACCACATCGCTCCTGCGGCGGCCCCCAGCGACCCGGTCCCGGATCCACCGACGCGAAGGGTGAATGCGTCGCCGTCCACGCGGAGGCGGGGGGCATCGGCGCCGGGGGGACGGACGGTCACGTCCATACGGTGCGGGCGCAGTGGGCGCGTCGTGGCGCCGAGGCGAACCACCGATGAGTCGCGCACCTGGAGGCTCGCATCGGCCGTCCAGCTAGATTTGGCCTGCCTGGGCCCGTTCGTCCCGGAGAGATCGAGGGTGGCGGAGAGGTCCGTCTGCAGCGTGTCCACGCGCAGCAGCGGACCCAGGTCCAGGCGCTCGGTGCGCAGTCGCCCTCGGTATCGGGGCTGTCCCGTGCGCTGGAGGGTTCCTTCCGCATACACAGCGCCTCGGCGCGGTCGGGCCGTCAGGCGGCCGGCGATGCGCGTCGGTGTGGCCTCCACGGTGGCATGCAGGGTGTCGAGGGCACGCCCCGCGATGGTGGATGGATCGAGGGAGAGCGCGGCCCGCCCTGTGAGGCTGTCCATCTGGATTCCGCGGCCCTGCGCCGTGAGGCGTCCCTGGAGGCGAGTCGAGACCGGCACGGTGGCCCACGCCCCTGCCAGATCCAGCGTATCCAGGGTGGCGTCCAGATCGTACTGAAAGAGACCTTCCCCGTCACGCTGGGCAGCCAGCGTCCCGGCCACGCGTCCCGGACGGCCACGCACATCGAAGGTCGTCGTCGTCTCGAATGCTGGTCGGGGCGCGTCGACGGAGGCGAAGGTGCCCTGAAGCGCGGCCTCCAGGTCCAGGACGCCCGCCGTGTCGAGGGGGGACGGCTGGAGAGTGGGCCAGACGGCACGGAGGTCGGCCAGGCCCAGGCGGCTGTCGCGCAGGGCGGCGTCCAGCGTGAGCGCGTCGGGCAGTCCCTGCAGGCTAGCCTCGCCCTGGAGAACCGACGACCCCCGCGCCAGGGTATCGACGTTGACGAGGAGGTCGGAGAGCGGACCGCGCACGTCGAGGTGGGCGCGGAGCGTGTCGCCGAGGGGCAGCCAGGGGAGGAGCGGACGTAGCTGGTCGAAGTCGAGACGGCTCTCGGAGAGCGCCAGCGCGACGGTGGGGGCTGCTGTTCCCGTAGAGGTGGCCTCGGAGGGGTGGTACCGGCCGTTCACGCGGAGATCGGTCGATCCGAGAGCGAGGCGGCCCTCGCTCAGCTGCACGCCCGTCGAGTCGATCACGAGCTGCCCGCGCAGCGTCTGGATCGGCAGGCGTTCGGACGTGAGGCGGGCCGACCCGTCGAGGAGGTCCAGCAGCTTGAAGTCCGGCAGCCATTCGACGGTCGCCTGGACGTGGAGGGAGTCCACCATCGCCTGCCCGTAGTCCCAGAGCCAGCCGGAGCGCGCCAGCGGGGGAAGCGCGTTCGCGCGGCGCGTACGGAGACGCCCATCCTGAAGCACGAGGTCGGCGGAGGTAAACGTCCACGGGGTCGCCTTGGGGGGGCGAGGCTCGTCGCGACGGAACGTGTGAGCCAGATTCCAGGTGCTGTCCGCCGCGTAGACGAGCGAGACCTCCGGGCGGATCAGCGTCACATGGCCGACGGAAAGGCTACGGCGGAAGAGATCGGTCCACCGGGGGCGGGCGATGACCGAGTCTACCTGCACCAGCACCCGTCCGTCAGGATCGTAGAGCCGCACGTCGCTCGCAAACAGCGTCTGGACCAGATTGCCACGTAGCTCCCCGATGGAGAGCTCGCCCGCGAACGTATCTGCGAACCGTTGCTCCAGGGTGTCGCGCAGCTGATCGCGCCCGACCTGGGTCCGCGTCAAGGAGAGGAACAGCAAGAGTCCGACGCCCACGACCACCACGGTGATCTTGAGGACGCGGTGGGTCAGGTCCAGCAGACGGTCAGTCACGACACGACGGGGGTGTCATCGGACAGGGAGGCTGGCGTCAGGTGGCGGACGGACTGCCAGGCCGCCCGCAGGTCCTCGTCGTCGAAGGCCGTGGTGACGTAC
>JAAAOL010000220.1 GCA_009908885.1 Bacteroidota bacterium
CCGCACACCCACGCCCCCGCACTCCCACGCCGCTACCGGTGCGCGTCGACGCCGACGACCTGTCCGACGGAGGCGTAGCCGTCGCGCTCCATCAGGCGCACGAGGCCTTCCTTGATGCGCCGGACGAGCCCCGGGCCTTCGTAGACGAGCCCCGTGTAGAGCTGCACGAGTGAGGCGCCCGCCCGCAGCTTGGCATAGGCCGACTGCGCCGAGGCGACGCCGCCGACGCCGATGATGGGCACCTCGCCGCCGGTGCGCGTGTAGAGGTAGCGGACGAGCTGTGTGGAGCGCCGCCGGAGGGGAGCGCCGCTAAGCCCGCCCCGCCCGATGCGGTCGAGCTCGTCCTCCGACGCCGTCAGGTGCTGCCGGTCCGGCGCCGTGTTGGAGGCGATGAAGCCCTGCACCCCGTGCGTCATCGCCACGGCGATCACGTCCTCCACCTGGCTGTCGTAGACGGTACTCGGCGAGACGGGCGGCGCCAGCTTCACCAGCACCGGCACGTTCAGGCCGAGGCCGGAGCGCTCGGCGAAGAGGGCGGAGAGCAGCGCGTCCAGGCCGTCGGGCTCCTCGAAGGTCTTGCCGTCCTCCGTGTTGGGGCACGAGATGTTGACCGTCACGTAGTCGGCCAGCGGAGCCAGCTGCCGGAAGCTCGCCCGGAAGTCAGCCACCGCCGCTGCGCCCAGGATCTGATCCGAGGGCGTCTTGGCGATGTTGACGCCGAGGGGGACGGTGTGGCGTCCCTTCAGCTTCCGCAGGCGCCGGGCCACCCGCTCCGCCCCGTCGTTGTTGAGCCCCATCCGGTTGATGAGTGCCCGATCCTCGGGCAGCCGGAAGGCGCGCGGTCGCGGATTGCCCGCCGAGGGCTCCGCCGTCACCGAGCCCACCTCGACGAAGCCGAAGCCGAGCTTTTCCCAGAAGCGCACCAGCGTCGCGTTCTTGTCGAACCCCGCGGCCAGGCCTACCGGATTGGGGAAGGATCGGCCCCACAGCGATTGCCCGAGCGCGGCGTCGCCGTACTCGAACGTGGACTCGACGAGGCCTAGCCCGAGCGCCTGAGCGACGCGGGCCGCGCCCGTGCTTATCTTATGGGCGCGCTCGGCATCGAGGCGGAACAGCAGGGGACGGACGTAAGAATACACGGACACCGCGGTCGGCGATCGGCTAGGGGTGGGGCAGACAGTGTACGGTCTGTCCGATAAATAAGGAAACGCTACCACGCATCAGGCCAGGACCATGACGCTCTTTCAAGTCGACGCCTTCACCGATCAGCCCTTCACCGGCAACCCCGCGGCGGTCTGCGTGCTGGAGGCCTTTCCGGACGACCGGCGGATGCAGCAGGTGGCACTGGAGATGAACCTGTCGGAGACGGCGTTTCTCGTCCCGCGCGACGACGTGGGCAGCTACGACCTTCGCTGGTTCACGCCCGCCACGGAGGTGGATCTCTGCGGCCACGCCACGCTGGCCAGCGCACACGTGCTCTGGGACACCGGCCAGGCCCCGGCCGACGCGCCGCTCACGTTTCATACCCGGAGCGGCCTCCTTCACGCCCGCCCGTACGACGGCGGCATCGCGATGGACTTTCCCGCCGAGCCCGCCACGAAGGCCCCCACGCCGGACGCGCTGCCGCGAGCCCTCGGCGCGGAGCCGGTCTACGTGGGAAGCAACCGGATGGATTACCTCGTGCGGCTGTCGTCCGAAGCGGCGGTGCGCGACCTCACGCCGGACCTGCACCTGCTGGCGTCCATCGACACGCGGGGCGTCATCGTCACGGCGTCCTCCGACACCAGCGCCAGCGACTTTGTTTCGCGGTTCTTCGGGCCGCGCGTAGGGGTGCCCGAGGACCCCGTCACCGGCTCCGCCCACTGCTGCCTCGGCCCGTACTGGCAGCGCGAGTTGGGCAAAGATGCCCTCGTCGGTCGCCAGGTCTCCGCCCGGGGCGGCACGATCCGCGTCCAGATGCGAGGCGACCGCGTCGACCTCATCGGCACCGCCGTCACCGTCCTAAAGGCGGAGTTGCTGGTGTGACGGGGTTCAGGTCTTCAGGTCCGAAGGTCGTCAGGTCGGAAGGTCCTGTGACCTGCGACCTGTGACCTGCGACCTGCCAACCTGAAACCATCAGCCTACCATCCCGGCAGGAGCTGGAAGCCGAAGTGGCCGCCCTTGTCGGGGCGCTGGAACGGGTAGGCGTAGTAGATCTCGAAGACCAGGTAGCCGAGCAGGTTGAAGCGCGTCGAGGCGCCGACGCTGACGACGGGCACGCGCTCGTTCGTGTCGGTGTCGAACCGCAGCAGGTCGAACGGGTTGTCGCCCTCGTTCCAGGCCAGGCCCGCGTCCGAGAACAGCGCCAGCTCCGTCGGCAGGTACGGGAAGTTGATCAGGCCCAGATCCTCCGTGCCGAGCAGCGGCAGGCGGATTTCGGCACTCGCCATCGCGATGCGCGTGCCTTCCAGCCGGTTGATGACGGCGCACCGCTGCTGGCCGTTCACTACGATCACGTCGCGGGGATCGCCCGGATTGCACTCCGCCTCCTCGAAGTTGTTGAAGCTGTAGCCGCGGACGAAGCCCGGGTAGTACGAATAGCCCAGGTACTCGCGGCCGAAGAGCCGGTCGTCATTGAACTTCGCTCCGTAGTTGCCCACGTGCATCCCGCGCACGGCGAAGGTGAACGGGTTGGCGAAGAGGTAGCGGCGGTAGTCGGCCAGCGCCGTCACGAAGGACGAGGTGCCGATCTGCGGCGAGACCTCGAACCGGTAGCGCCCGCCCTGCAGCGGCGAGGTAAAGCCGAAGTTGGAAAAGTCGCCCACGTAGGCGAGACCGGACTGGAAGAAGTATTCCGCCGGCGGTTCCAGCTCGTCCAGGCTGACGCGGTCGCGGTCGACGATGACGCCGTTGTTGATCGTAAACTCGATGGCCTCGTAGTCGAACCCGTAGCGCACGAAGCCGACGTTGGCCTCGAAGCGGTTCGTGGTCGAGAGCGGGTAGGTGCCGATGGCGAGCGCGCGGTCGATGAAGATGCGCTGGCGGATTTCCTGGAGCACCAGGTTGCCCTGGTCGTCCTGCGTGAAGCCCGTCCCGCCGAAGAGCAGCGGGATGTGGGCCACGGCGCCGCCGTAGTTGAAGCGGCCGCCCCGGTCGAGGTAGGACACCTGCCCGCCGATGTCTTTCAGCGTGCCGTTGGCCTGCGCCACCACGGTCAGGTTGCGGTTGCCCAGCATGTCGCTGAAGAAGAAGCCCACGCCGCCGCCGACGCCCGAGCCGTACACGCCGCCGACGGATACGCCCACCGTGGGTGGCGCCACGTAGTCGAGGCGGAGCTTGGAGCTGTAGTCCTTGACGGCGTACTCGGTTTCATCGGGCAGGCCCGTGACGGGGTCGTCCAGGTAGTTGGCGACGAGTCCTTCGTCTGCGGCGCCCGTCGGAGGGAGCAGGCCGCCGTAGCCGGAGGCCCGCGCCGTCGTGTCCTGACCGGCCGCGTCCTGCGCCAGCGCCAGCTCGCCCTGCTGTACGGCATCGATGACATCCATCGAATCCGGTGCAGCAGCTTTCGTCGAGGCAGCGGCGAGCGGCTGGCCGTCCAACTCATCCGGCTCCAGGGCGAAGACGGAATACTTGTTCTCCGAGAACACCGAGAACATCATCCGTCCGCTCTGCGCAGCGACGGACATGGCGGGCGAGAGCGCCGTGATGCCCGTCACGCCCGTCTGGAGCGTCGTAATCCGGTACGTCTCGCGCGTGTCGAGGGCGAGGCGGTACACGTCCTGGAAGCCGTCCTGATCGGCGATGAAGTAGAGGCTCTGACCGTCCGGCGAAAACTGCGGGTTGATGTGCTTGCCGCGGTCGAAGGGACGCGCCACCTCGATGTCGCCGGTGGCCACGTCCACCAGCCCGATGCGCGGGTCGCCGTAGCGCAGCGTGCCGAAGTCGGTGCCCTCAGGGCCGCGGTCCGTCACCACGGCGATCGTCTCGCCGTCGGGCGACCAGGCGGGCTGCATGTCCATGTAGCGGTCGTCGGTCAACTGGCGCACGTCGCGCGTCTCCAGATCCAGCACGTACAGGTCGCTGATGCCGCCCTCGATGCCGGAGAAGGCCACGTACCGCCCGTCGGGCGACCAGGCCGGATTGCTGAGCGCCGTCACGTCCTGCACCTTGATCCGGCGCTCGATGTCGCCACTGTTCAGGTTCCAGATGGAGAGTTCGTTGTCGCCCTCCACGAACGTCACGAACGCGAAGCGCTGGCCGTCGGGCGACCACGTCCCGGCGGAGTTGATGAAGCGGATGGCGTCGAAGTGCGGATTGGCGGCGGTGGAGCCGAGCTTGTCGACCACCTTGCCGGTCTCGGCATCAGCGACGAACAGGTTGATGTTGAACACGTCACGCTCGGAGAGGAACGCCACGTACCGCCCGTCCGGGCTGACGGCGGGCGAGATGTTGATGTCGCCCGCATCCAGGTCCTCGGCCAGGATGCGCCGCCCGGCCTCCTCGACCGGCGTGCGCCCCTCGGTGAGCGGCAGGTAGGTATCTTTCACCGCCTGGATCCACTCGGTCGAGAGCGAGTCGGTCGTGATGCCGAGCGTGTAGACGAAGGCGGAGTCGAGCCCGGCGCGTCCGCCCAGTTTGAAGAGGTTGGCGACGGCGGCATCGCCGTACTTGCCGCCGACGTACGCCATGTAGGCCTGCCCGAAGCGGTAGGGGAAATACTTGCGGCTCCGCGTCAGGTCGTCGATGGTCGGCAGGTCGTCCCGCAGCGCATAGTCCCGCAACCACATCGCCGTGTGCGGATCCTGGCGGCCCACGGACAGATACTCCGCCATGCCCTCGATGAGCCAGAGTGGCAGCAGGTTGAGGGCGAAGCGGGTGCTGTCGGACCGGTTCAGGGCGATGTCGTACTGGAAGGAGTGGACCAGCTCGTGGCCGAGGACGTGATCGTTCTCCGCGTAGATGCCCGTCAGCGGCATCACCACGCGCTCCTTCAGGCTCTCCGTCACGCCGCCCGTGCCCTGCCCGATGCGGCCGCCGATGACGTTCGTCTGCTGGAAGTCGGCGTCGTTGGCGTAGAGGATCAGCGGCTTACGCTCGTCGAACTCGCGCAGAAACGTCCGGCTGTGGCGGCGATACCAGCGCTCCGCCATGCGGGCCATGTCTTTGACGGCCTGCTCTTCCTCGGGATAGAAAAACAGCTCGAAGTGCTCGGTCTCGAAGCGCTGAAAGTCGAAGTCGTCGTACTGGACTTTGTTGCGTCCGAAGTACTGGGCCTGGGCGGGCGTCAGCCCAACGGTGCCGAGCAGGATAGCAGCGAGGGCGGCGAGGAGGGAGAGGCGGCGGGCAGAATTCTGCATGGCGCGCAGCGGTCTGGTCGAGCGGAAGGTATGTGGGATAAACGAAGCGGTGGGCTACCGGTTCGTGGTAAATGAGGCGTAACTGTAACAGTGTATAAGCACCTCCCGGTCGATGATGACGGCGCGCTGATCCGTCAACAGGATGCACAATAATCCTGCCTCGCGTGCCAGGATCCGGGTCAATCGCGCCAACCCTTCCGCGAGTCGTCGCAGAGCGGAGCCGGACGGTCCCGCATCCCGGCTGACCGGCAGGTCCGTCGCGGCGCCAGCGAGGGATTCAGCGGACAACAGTGTGGATTGTGGTGGACAGACGGCCTCGCCCCGAGGACCTGCGCTGCGTGCGGAACCGATGGGGCGGAATCGGGCTTCCAAGAACGAGACGCCCTCCGATCCGCCGCCTACGCCTGCCGCTCATGGAAGACTATCGCATCCGCGTCCGCATTTTCGTCGGCATCATCGTGGCGGTGATGGGCATCCTGACCCTGCGGCTGGGGCAGCTCCAGATTCTGGACCGGGACGACTTCACCGAGGAGTCGCAAAGCAACGCCATCCGCGAGGTGCGCGTGCCGCCGGCCCGCGGCGCCATCTTCGACCGCGACGGGCGGCTCATGGTGAGCAACCAGCCGTCGTACAACATCCTGATTACGCCCCGCTACTTCGACGAGTCTGCCATCCCGCTGCTGGCCGACCTACTGGCGGTGCCGGACTCGGTCGTCGTCCACGAGTTGCGCGAGGCGCGCGAGTGGAGCGGCTTCCAGCCGAGCCGGGCCTTCACGGAGGTGCCGTTCGGCGTCTTCAGCCGCGTGCAGGAGCATCAGTACCGGCTGCCCGGGGTGACGTACGAGATCGTAGAGCAGCGCAGCTACCTCAGCGAGGCCAACGCGTCGCATGCCCTCGGCTACATCCGTGAGATCTCCGACGCCGAGCTGGAGCGCCGGGAGGACGCCAACTACCGGCCCGGCGACCTCATCGGCAAGACGGGCGTCGAGCGGCGCTACGAGGAGCCGTTGCGGGGCGAGCCGGGCAGCGAGTTCAAGCTGGTGAACGTGCACGGGCGCGAGATCAAGTCGTACCAGGACGGGGCGCAGGACACGCCGCCCACGAGCGGGTACAACCTCTACCTGGGGATGGACGAACGGGTGCAGGCGCTGGCCGAGTCGCTCTTCGTGGGCAAGCGCGGCGCCGCCGTCGCCCTAGATCCCAAGACGGGCGGCATCATCGCGCTGGTGAGTGAGCCCGACTTCGACCCCGCGCTCTTCTCGGAGTCCGTGGACCAGGCGACGTGGAACTATCTCAACAACAGCCCGGAGAAGCCGCTCTACAACCGGGCCACGATGAACCAGATGCCGCCGGGCTCCACGTGGAAGCCGTTCATGGCGCTCATGTCCCTGCAAGAGGGCACCATCAACCTCTCGGGGCCCAAGTCGACGGTGCACTGTCCGGGCTACCATCCGCTGGGCGGCGGGCGCTTCTTCCGCTGCATGGACGTGCACGGGACGCAGACGGTCATCTCGGCCATCCAGAACTCGTGCAACACCTTTTTCTTCGAGATGATGATGCGGACGGACGTCGACACGTTCAGCCGCTACGCGCATGCCTTCGGCTTCGGCGAGCGGGCGCCGACCGACATCGGCGAGCAGACGCCGGGCATCATCCCGGACTCATCCTACTTCGACCGCGTCTACCCGAGCGGGTGGACGGCGGGCTACTCGATCAACCTGGGCATCGGGCAGGGCGACATGGGCGTGACGCCGCTGCAGCTGGCGCGCTACGTGGCTGCCATCGGCAACAAGGGCACGCTCCACCCGCCGCACCTCGTCCAGCGGATGGTGCACCCGGAGACCGGCGCCGTGGAGCGGCCCGACCTGCCTCCGTCGGAGCGCCTCGCCATCGACGCGCGCTACTTCGACGCCGTGCGGGAGGGCATGCGCCGCGTGATGGAGCAGGGGACGGGCCGCCTCGCGCAGATTCCCGGCATCCCGTCGGGCGGTAAGACCGGGACGGCCCAGGCGTCCGGCGGCCGGAAGGATCACTCGCTCTTCGTCATGTTCGCCCCGTGGGACGACCCAGAGATCGCCGTCGCCGTGCAGTGTGAGAATGCGGGCTTCGGCGGGCAATGCGCCGCGCCCATCGCCAGCCTGATGGCCGAGCTGTACCTGAAGGGCGAGATTCCCGACACGCCCGCCAAGGAGATCCGCATGCGCCGCGCCCTGACGGCCCGCAGCGAATCGATTCCGGTAGCTGACGCTGAATCGTGAGAGGCTGGCTATGAAGATTACTGATGGGCTGCAATCGGCTGCGAACAGCCCGCTCTCGCCCGATTTCGCTGCCACATTAACTCCATAGCCAGCCTCTGAGCCGATGCGCAGCTGGTACAACAATCTGGACTATGTGACGCTGCTGACCTGGGTGGCCCTCGTGGCCGCCGGGCTGACGGCGATCTACAGCACGACGCACGGCCCGGCCTCCGAGTATTTGCTGGAGAGCGTCCGTCAGAACTTCGAGCGGCAGCTCATGTGGTTCGTCATCTGCGCCACGGGCGTCGGCATCGCCCTGATGCTGCCCGTGCGGTTCTACCAGAAGATCGCGTATCCGGCGTATGTCTTCTGCCTCGGCCTGCTGGTGGCGGCGCTCCTGTTCGGGCGTGAGATCAACGGCGCGAAGGCCTGGCTCGCCGTCGGGCCGGTGCAGTTGCAGGTGTCTGAGCTCGCCAAGGTGGGCACGGTGCTGGCGGTGGCGCAGCTGCTCTCCAGCCGCCGTCCGGGCGACAGCACCGTCAAATATGGACTCATGGCGGTGGGCCTGCTCATCGTCCCGGCGGGGCTCATCCTGCTGCAGAACGACGCGGGCACGGCGCTCGTCTTCTTCGGGCTGGTGCCCATCATGCTGTTCTGGAGCGGACTGCCGCTCAACACGGTGTTGCTGCTCATCTCGCCCGCCATCGTGGGCTACTTCGCCATCGTCTACATGCCCGTGGCCATCGCGCTCTCCGTGGCGCTCACGCTGGGCCTCTACCTGCGCACGAAAGACCTGCGGCTGACGGCGCTGGCCGGGATCTTCACGGGCGGCACGGTGCTGGTGGCCTCGGTCGCGCTGACCCGGGTGCTCCAGCCGCACCAGCTCGCCCGCATCGTCTCGTTCACCAATCCGGAGGCGGAGGAATACCGGAGCGGCGTGGGCTACCACCTCGTGCAGTCGAAGGCCGCCATCGGCTCGGGCGGGGTGACGGGCAAGGGCTTCATGGAGGGCACGCAGACGCAGGGCGCCTACATCCCCGAGCAGTCCACCGACTTCATCTTCAGCGTCATCGGCGAGGAGTGGGGCTTCCTCGGGACCGTTCTGCTGCTGGCCCTGTTCGCGCTGCTGCTGACGCGCCTCATCGTGCTGGGCACGCAGGTGAAGCACCCGTTCGGCAGCATGGTGGCGGCGGGGGCCGTGGGCGTCTACCTCATCCACGTCTTCATCAACGTCGGGATGGTGACGGGCCTGCTGCCGGTCATCGGCATCCCGCTTCCGTTCGTCTCGTACGGCGGCTCGGCGCTGCTGGCCAACTCGGCCATGCTCGGCATCGTGCTCAACCTGCACATGCGCCGGGACGACTTTTCGATCTACGGGTACTGATTGGTTCGTGGTTGGCTGGTTGTTGGTTGGCTGGTTCAGGGGGGATGCCTCTCGATGGCGCTCGTCGTGATGCGTGTTTCGTGATGCGTGTTTCGTGATGCGTGTTTCGTAGTCCGTGATGCGAGACCCGCAAACGCCGCCCTCCCATACTCCCGCGCCCCCACGCTCCCATCGGTGTTGCCAGCGACCCGAACCTGCGAACCAATAACTAACAAACCAGCAACCAACGAACCGGAATGGTGGCGTTCGAGGAGCAGGTCGACCGGTTGGCCGAGGCGGCGCCGTCCGTACTCACACGGGCGCTCCGGCGGGGCGGGACGTTCGCTGAGGTGTTCGTCGAGCAGTCCGTCCGACACCAGGGCACGATGGTCTGGGACGACGGGCGACTGCGGGACCCTCCTGAAGTCACCCGCGATACGTTTTCCGGAGCGAGCGTCCGCGTGCTGGACGGGGCCGAGGGCGGATTTGCCATCGCCGATGCTATCACGCCCACGGCGTTGCGGACGGCGGCTGAGGATGCAGCAGCCCAGGGGCCCGGCCGCGGCGCAGCGCGATCCGTGCCGACCCTCACGCAGCGCCTGCTACACCTGGACGTGCCTGCCGACGCGCCGGATACAGCGGCCTCGTCCGAGAAGGCCGCGCTCCTCCAGGCTGCCGTCGGCGCGGCGCGGCTGTTCGATGACCGCGTGCAGCGCGTGGAGGCGGCGTATCAGGACCGTGTGCGCCGCGTCGCCATCGCCACGTCGGACGGGGCGTTCGCAGCCCACGCGCAGGTGCTCGTCGGCCTGCGGGTCGAGGTCACGCTGGCCGGGTCGGGCGATCCGGTGACGGCTCATGCCGTGGCGGGCGGGCCCGGCGGGCTGGGGCTCTTCTTCGACGTGCCGCCGGAGCACGTGGCGCGCGACGCCGTGGAGCGAGCGCGGCGCCGGGCCGAAGCGCGACCGCTGCCCGCAGGCACGATGCCGGTGGTGCTGGCTGCCGGATGGGGCGGCGTGTGGCTGCACGAGGCCGTCGGCCACGCGCTGGAGGCCGACGTGTCTCCGCACGCCCATCGCCTCGATGAACAGGTGGCGCCCTCCTTCGTGAAGCTGGTGGACGATCCCACGCACCCCGGCGGGCGCGGCACACAACCGGTCGACGACGAAGGCAGCGCGACGACCCCGACGACGCTCATCGCCGACGGACGGCTGCAGGCGCTGCTCGCCGACCGCCGCCACGCCGCCCGACTCGGTTTACCGCGCACTGCCAGCGCCCGCCGCCAGGATGCCCACCACGCCCCGCTGCCCCGGATGACCAACCTGATCCTGGAGCCCGGCGACGCCGCGCCCGACGACCTCATCGCCGCTGTACGCGACGGCCTCTATGTGCGCGCCATCGGGCACGGCACGACCCGCCCGGACGGCGACTTCACGTTCGACGTGCTGGACGGCGCCCGCATCGAACAGGGCCGCCTGACGCATCCGGTGGCCGACGTGCGGATCGTAGGACAGGGGCTCGGCACGCTCCAGCAGATCGCGGGCCTCGGCACAGACGGGCACCTCGACGCGGCGCGCGGCGTCTGCGAAAAGGCCGGGCAGGTGGTGCCCGTCTCGGTCGGCATGCCGACCGTCTTGCTCAAGGACATGCAGGTGGTGCCCGCATGACGCTCCCGAATACTGCGACATACGATGTCATCGTCGTCGGCCTGGGCGCCGTCGGCAGCGCGGCGGCGTATCATGCGGTACGGCGCAGGCATCGCGTGCTGGGGCTGGACCGGTTCCATCCGCCGCACACGCAGGGGGCGTCGCACGGAGGGAGTCGCATCATCCGCAAAGCCTACTTTGAGGGCGAGCACTACCTGCCGCTGCTGCACCGGGCGTACGACCTGTGGCGCGCCCTGGAGGCCGAGACGGGCCGGGATCTGCTGCAGATCACGGGTGGTCTGCATATCGGACGGCCCGAGAGCGACGTGGTGACCGGGGCGCGACGCAGCGCCGAGACACACGGGCTGGCCCACGAGGTGCTGGACGCCGATGTTATCGCGCAGCGCTTCCCGGCCTTCCAGCCACCGGACGAGCACGTTGCCGTCTGCGAGGCCGACGCGGGCATCCTGACGCCCGAGCGGTGCATCCAGGCGCATCTGGATGCGGCTCGCCACCACGGTGCTGATTTGCGTTCGGGGGAGACCGTGACGCGCTGGTCGCCGGACGGTGCGGGCGTGCAGGTGGTCACCGACCGCGCCACCTACCGCACCGGGCGGCTGCTGCTGTGCGCGGGCGGCTGGATCAACGACCTGCTCCCCGACCATCCGCTTCCGCTGCGCATCGAACGGCAGGTGCAGGGCTGGTTCGCCCCCGGAGCGCCGTTGGCCCGCTGGCAGCCGGACGCCTGCCCGATCTACGTGTGGGAGGACGACGCCGGGCAGGTGCTCTACGGCTTTCCCGACCGGGGCGACGGCGTCAAGGCCGGGCTG
>JAAAOL010000076.1 GCA_009908885.1 Bacteroidota bacterium
GAGTTGGGCGCTCGCGATCTCCGGATCGCCGAAGAACAGGTCGCGGTCGATCAGCGGCGGCAGTTGGTCGAGGTAGTCCTGATTCTGTGCGTGCACCTGCGGCGGCGTGGCCCACAGGCCGGCACCGAGACAGGCGAACATAAGCAAGGCGTACCAGAGGCGTCTCATGGGAGGTTGCTGCGTCGTGTGAGTGGGAAACGATCACGCTGGCGGTGCTGGAAGGGGGAAGTACCGCCAGTTTTGCATATACGTCGAGCAGTGCGGGAAGATGCACGGGGCGATCCCCCGAAGCTGCGCGATGTTGAAATCTTTCCTAAAAGACGGCTGCGTCTTGCTGTGCGCCTCATACGGTTGCGAAGCATCCACGCCCGCCCGTACCTTTGGATGCTCTGTAAAATCATGCGGCCCCATCCGCGCGCGGTGCTGATCGCGCCGGGGACTTCCGCTTCGTGCTTGTCCAGCCTTGAGACGTTATGGACCTTCCGCTGTGGCTCACCGCCATCATCGCGTTTTTGATTATCAACTTCATGCTGGTCTCGGCCTCGGTGCTCGTCTTTGCCGAGCGTAAGGTGTCCGGCTACATCCAGAACCGGCCCGGCCCGAACCGCGTGGGGCCCTTCGGCTTCCTGCAGCCGTTTGCGGACGTCGCCAAGCTGCTCTTCAAGGAGGACATCGTCCCCGAGGCGTCCAGCAAGTTCATCCACTCGCTCGCGCCCATCCTCATGGTCATCATCGCCATGAGCGTCCCGGCGGTGATCCCGTTCGCGCGCGGCTTCGTCATCGCCGACCCCGACGTGGGCGTGCTCGTCATCCTGGCGCTCACTTCCATCGCCGTCTACGGCGTGACGCTGGCCGGGTGGAGTTCCAACTCGAAGTATTCGCTGCTGGGCGGCCTGCGCTCGTCGGCCCAGATGATTTCGTACGAGCTGTCGATGGGCCTCGCCGTGGTGTCCGTCGTGCTGATCGCGGGCTCGCTCAGCGTGGTGGACATCGTGGAGAGCCAGGCCGACGGCTGGGCCGTCCTCGGCTGGAACGTCTTCCGCAACCCCATCGGCGCCATCATCTTCATCGTCACCGCCTTCGCCGAGACCAACCGCGCGCCGTTCGACCTGCCGGAGGCCGAGCAGGAGCTCGTGGGCGGCTACCACACCGAGTACAGCGGCATGAAGTTTGGCATGTTCTTCCTGGCCGAGTACGTCAACTGGTTCGTCGCCTCGTTCGTCATCGCGACGCTCTTCTTCGGCGGCTACCTGATCCCGTTCGAGCCGCTCTTCGCGGACGCCTTCTACGCCAACGGCTTCGGCTGGCTGCTGGGCATCCTCCAGTTCCTGTGCCTGATGGCCAAGGTCGCCTTCTTCGCGTTCCTCTTCATCTGGGTCCGCTGGACGCTGCCGCGCTTCAAGTACAACCAGCTCATGACCATCGGCTGGAAGTACCTGCTGCCCATCGCGCTGGTCAACACGCTGGTCATCGCCCTCGGCGTCGCGATCTTCCAGACGATCTTTTAGGGGTTGGCAGGTCCCAGGTCGGGCAGGTCCCAGGTCGGGCAGGTCCCAGGTCGGGCAGGTCCCTCACTCGTTTGTCGAACCCCGCAGGTATGTCATTAATCGGCTGATTCGCTTGATCGTCGAGAGCGAGAGTCCGTAGAGGTGCTCGAATTCGCTCTCACTGAGGTACCCTTCGTCGAGCGCCACGTAGAGCTGACTTCGGACTTCTCCGGCAGAGCCTTTCGCCACAGACAGAAAGTGAGCAAAAGCGCGGTCGCTGGATCTCTCGAAGCCTTCCGCAATGTTCGAAGTAACGGAAATAGCAGCCCGCCGAATCTGGTTGCGGAGTGCATCATCCCGTCCGAACGCTCCACGCCGCGATGCTGCATAGACGGCGCGCGTGAGTGCACGTCCGCTCTGCCAGGCCTCAATGTCTTCGAATCGCCGAAACGTCGCCATGCTGAGATCTTGGTTCGTTTTGTCTTTCGTCCAGTCATGTAGACACAGAGACGCCTGATTCGTAACGTGTGACCTGCGACTTTTCGACCTTCTGACCTTCGACCCACCCTATGCTCCTCGCCCCTTCCATCCTGTCCGCCGACTTCGCCCGGCTGGAGGCGCAGGCCCGCGCGGCGCTGGAGGCCGGAGCCGATTGGCTGCACGTGGACGTGATGGACGGCCACTTCGTCCCCAACATCACGATGGGCCCGGTGGTGGTCGAGGCGCTGCGCCCCCTGCGCGACGCGACACCCGGCTGCGAGCTGGACGTGCACCTCATGATCGAGCAGCCGGAGCGCTACGTCGATGCCTTCGCCGACGCCGGGGCGGACACGATCACGGTGCACGTGGAGGCCTGCCCGCACCTGCACCGCGTCGTCCAGCAGATCAAGGAGCGCGACGTAAAGGCGGGCGTGACGCTCAACCCGGCCACCGCACTCTCGACGCTCGAAGAGATCCTGCCGGACGTCGACCTCGTGCTCGTGATGACCGTGAACCCCGGCTTCGGCGGCCAGGCCTACATCCCGCAGAGCACGGACAAGGTGCGCCGCCTGCGCCGGATGCTGGACGCCCTCGGCTCTGAGGCCTACCTGGAGGTGGACGGCGGCATCAAGCCGGACAACGTGCGCACGGTGATGGAGGCCGGGGCCGACACGTTCGTCGCGGGCAGTGCCATCTTCGGCGGCGCGCGCTCCGTGGCGGAGAACGTGGCGGCCTTCCGGCGAGCCCTCTCGCTGCGGGCGTGACGGGGTGGACGGCGGACGACGGACCGCAGACCGCGGACGGTGGCTGGAAGACCGCCGCACCGCGCCCCGCTGGCCCCTCCGGCGTCCTGCTGAGCACAGCGAAGCATCTCTGGTGACGAGATGGCTAGACCTTATGCGCAGGCGGGCTACCTTGCCTTCGAAGAAGGCCTCGCTGCAACCCTTCATGCCCCTTTCTTGTCATCCCGGACCCCGATCCGGGATCTCTTCATCTAGCAGAAATGGCGACCGGAGAGATGCCGGAGCAGGTCCAGGATGGCATTCGATCGTAAACGATGCAACCGGTTTGGGTATAATATCGATTTCGTTTCGTGATGTCGGGATCCGCCAGGAGGATTCCTGTCGCGGATCAGCGTAGAGACGCCTCGCCGAGGCGTCTTTACAACCGTCTTGATCGACGGTCCGGACATTCCCAATCTGAATCGGTATACGATCCTTCACCGTCGGCTCAGGACGACGCCCCCGCACGTGCCTCCGACCGGCACAGCATGCCTCTCCGCCTCACCGCCAGCGCAGGAAATACCCCACCGTGAGCGCCGGGCCCGACGGCATGTTGCGTCCGGCCAGCGGCAGACGCAGGCCCAGCTCGGCTGTGCCCGGCCCCACGTTCCAGCCGACCGTCGGCAGGAGCTGCAGCAGCTCCCGCCGCTCTTGCGCGAGCGTCAGCGTCTGCCCGCCCGCGACGCGCTGCGTGGGATCGAAGCCGTAGAACCCCTCGGCGACCAGCTTCCACGCGAATCGCCCGTCCGACTCGCCCAGCCCCACCAGGGCGAACACCTCGTCGCCCGGCTCGAAGCCCGTCTCGTCGTTGCGGGCGCGCCAGCGGTAGCCCAGCCAGCCCATCGCGTAGAGCGGCGTGCCGGGGAAGACCGTGCCCGCCTCGGCGAGCAGCTCCACGTCGCGCTGCCCCTCGCCGATGGGAATGACCTCCGCGTCCCGGTCGAAGTCGCCCGCGGGCAGCTTGACGCCGGCCCGCAGCGCCACCGGCCACGCTTTGCCGACGACCGGCGCGCCGACGCGCACGTAGAGCCGCGGATCGCTGAGGCCTGCGTTGCTGCGCTCCGCCGCCACGTCGTTGAATTCCAGCCGGTGGTACGGCACCTGCGCCCACAGGTCCACGCCCCGCACGACGCCGACGGTGCCCGTCAGAAAGACGGAGGTGGTGACGGACTGCCCGTCCTCGTTGAAGAGGGGCTCCAGCCCGCCGTCCGCGGCGAAGCGCTCGCGCGTGACGTGGTGGTAGACGCTGAGCTGCACCCAGCCGTGGCCCGGCGCCTCGACCCACTGGGCCGCCGCCGGGGGCGTCACCGCCATACACGCCCCGACGACGGCCAACACAAAGGCGAGGGTGAAGGATAATGAACGTCGCTCCTCGGGCCGTTGGGCCTGAGGTCTCCCCACCGTCATTTCCTTCACCCTCATGGTTGCTGCATGATACAATTGCGTGCTGTGGACCTTGCCGCGAATCGCCTCAAACGTGCGCAGGCCGCCCTCAGCGGCTGCCCGTGCCGCCCGGCTCGTATAGCTCGGCGTCCGGCTTGAAGGCAAACCACGCGAAGGAGAAAAAGTCGCCATGCGGGATGGGCTCTAGCTGCTTGCCCTCCAGCCGCCCGTCGATGGCCTTTCCGGTAATCGTCCACGTACTGCCCGTCTGCGCATCCACGAACCGCCCGTCCGCGTACTCGAAGCGCAGCGTGCGGTCGTCGACACGCGGGTCGAACACGCCCGTCGAGCCGGTTTCTTTCGACCGGTGGATGGTGGAGCGGTCCAGCGCGGAGACGGCCCCGTCGGCGTGGAAGACGACGACCGGCTGCCCAGCGATGGCGTCGTGGATGACGCGGCGCTCGCGGGTGATGGAGTACGGATAGGCTTTGTCCGCCCCGTCGAGGCTGACGGTGACGACCTTCTCCATCGGCGGCACGCGCCCGTCCGTCGGGCCGCGGTAGAGGAAGGGCTGCTTGTCGATGTCGTCGTATCCTGCGTACGGATTCTGGCCGTAGCGGCGGTCGTAGCCCGTCTCGCGCGAGAGGACCTCCCCGTTCGGGTGCGCCTCGCGGAACTGGGCGAAGCTGATGAGCTGGGCGGGTAGCGCCTCCAGCGTCTTCCCCGTCAGATCGCCCACGATGGCCTTGCCGTTGAGCTGCTGCCACAGGCTCTCGGTCTGCCGGTCGTACATCACGAGGTCCGAGTGGCGCAGCAGCCCCGAGACGCCGAAGGTGAGCGTCCGCCCTCCGACGCGGCGGTCGAAGGCGATGGCGCTGTAGCAGAGCGGGCAGAACGTCACCGCCACCGGCACGCCGCCGATCTCGTCGTTGACGATCTCGTGCCACGTCATGATCTGGAGCGGATAGGCCCGCGCCACCCCGTTCACGTCGAGCGCGAGCACCGGCTCCTGATCCTTCAGCCATGCCGACGCGGCGTAAACTTCCACGAACGACGGATCGTCGATGGACGGGATGCCGTCGCGCGGGACGCCGCCGGACTGCAACTCGTCCAGGTCGATGGACCGGTTCGACCAGTCGGTCTCCCAGCTATCGAGGTCCTGGGCGTTCGCGGGCGCGACGAGGAACGCGAGGAGCGGAATCAGCAACAACAGGCATCGAAATGGCATGGGGCGAATGTATCTTACAGTCGGTTATCGTCGTAGGAGCAGCGAAAGGCGACGGCGGGCCCTTGCTCGTCTCCTTAGATCATCTCGCCCCGCAGGCGTTACGCGGCGGAGTTACCTTCGCCGACGCACAGGCGGCTTAGCGAGTGTAGTCCGAATGCAACCAACCAACCTGACGATACGATGCGACGTTTTTTCGCGCTGCTGCTGACCGTTGCCCTTCTCCCCTGGTTGATGCCGGAGGCGGCGTCCGCGCAATATTACGACCACCGCGACCGCGCGCCCGTCTCGAATACCGAAGGGCTCTTCCTGCAAGGCCACCTCACCGGCGCGGGCCTGGAGGTGGAGAGCAATGCCATCCAGGTGGCCGACGAAGATGGGGAAGGCGGCGGCCTCGGCGTCAAGGTGGGCTACGGCTTCACGCCCGTCTTCACGCTCTACGCGGGCCTGGACGTGGCCGCCTTCGACGACTTCAACCCGGGCATCTTCGGCATCGACGACGAGGTCGCAGATCCGTTCTTCGACGACGAGGTCGCCTACTTCTCCTTCGACCTGGGCACCCAGCTCAACCTGGGCGGCGGGCGCAACCGGCTCGTGCCCTACCTGGACCTCGCCCTCAGCTACTCGGGCATCGCGTACGAGCTGCAGGGCCGCACCTTCAGCGAAGACATCACCGTGAGCGGCGCGGGCGTCAGCATCGGCGGCGGCCTGAAGTACTTCCTCTCGCCGACCGTGGCGCTGGACGTAAGCCTGACGGGAAGCGCCAATGAACTGGAAGACGTGACCATCGACGGCGACGAGTTCAACTTCCCGGGCCTGGAGTTCGACACGCGGGCCGCCCGCTTTGGCTTCGGGCTCTCGTGGTATCCGTCGCGCTGACATGGTTTTGCTTGGCAGGTTTCAGGTTCGCTAGTTTCAGGTTGAGACGCTGCATGTTAGTGTACTGGACGTTCCAACCTGAAACCTGCTGACCTGCCAACCCAGCACAGCAACGCCATGCCCACTCCTGACGTCCTTCCGCCGCCGTACGACGTAGACGCCGCCGTCACTGTCCTGTCCGAGCGGGACCCGGCGCTCGGGCGCGTCATCGACCGCGTCGGGCCGTGCACGCTGACCCTCCGGGACGGCACGCCGTTTCAGGCCCTGCTCCGGTCCATCGTCTACCAGCAACTCGCTGGCGCGGCGGCGGCCACGATCTACGGGCGCGTCCAGGCCCTCTTCGACGGTCCACCGACCCCGCACGCCCTGCTGGCCCTCGACGACGAGGCGTTGCGCGGGGCCGGACTGTCGCGCAACAAGACCAAAGCGGCCAATGACCTCGCGGCGAAAGCGCTGGACGGCGCCGTGCCGGACCGGGCCGCACTGGACGCGATGGCGAACGAGGCCATCATCGACCGGCTGACGGCGGTGTGGGGCATCGGGCCGTGGACGGTCGAGATGCTGCTCATCTTTTACCTGGGCCGCCCCGACGTACTGCCCACCACCGACCTCGGCATCCGCAAGGGCGTCATGCGGACGTACGAATTCGCCGACCTCCCGCCCGCCGCCGTCGTCTCAGCGCACGGCGAGCCATGGCGGCCCTACCGCTCGGTGGCAAGCTGGTACCTGTGGCGAGCCGCAGATCTGGAATGAGCTTGCAGAATTTGGATTTTGGGTTTTGGATTTTGGGTTGAACGCTACCCTGATCACTCGACCTGCAACCTGCAACCTTCCGACCTGCAACCTGCAACCTGCCGACCTGCCGACCTGCCCGATCAATCCAGCCGCGGGGCGAGGCGGTCGACGATGAGGTGGCCTACGTTGAGCGATGCCGTGGCGGCGGGCGAGGCGGCGTTCAGCACGTTGACGACCCGCTCCGTCTCCTCGATCAGAAAATCGTCCACGAGGGCGCCGTCGGGGGTGACGGCCTGGGCGCGGACGCCCGACGGGGACGGCTCCAGATCGTCCAGGCTGATCTCGGGGATGAGATGGCGCAGCGCCTTCAGGTAGTAGCGCTGGCTGAGCGACTGCCAGATCTCGGCGACGCCCTTCTTCCAGTGGCGCAGGCTCAGGCGCAGGAAGCCGGAATAGGTGAGGGTCTCGGCCAGCTCGCCCACGTCCACGGTGCCGAACGTGTACCCCTCGCGGGCGAAGGCCAGGACCGCACTCGGCCCGCACTCTACGCGCCCGTCCACCATCCGGGTGAAGTGCACGCCGAGGAACGGAAAGGCGGGGTCCGGCACGGGGTAGATGAGGCCCCGGCACAGGTGCCGCGCGTGCGGCTTGAGGTCGAAGTACTCGCCGCGGAAGGGCACGACCTGCACGCTCGGGGTCTGCCCGGTCATCCGGGCCACGTGGTCGGCGTAGAGCCCGGCACAGTTGATGACATAGCGCGCGGTCACGGCGCCCGCCGTCGTCTCCAGGGTGATGGTGCCGTTGTGGGGCAGTACGGCGCGCACCTCAGCACCCGTCTGCACGCGCTGGCCGCGCTCCTGGATGCGGGCGGCCAGCCGCTCGCAGACGCCGATGTAGTCCACGATCCCTGCCTCGGGCACGTGGATGGCTTCGACGCCGCGCGTGTGCGGCTCGATCTCGCGCAGCCGCTCCGGCCCGATGCGCTCGCACTGGATGCCGTTCTGCTGCCCGCGCTCGTAGATGGCGTGCAGGCCCGCGCGCTCCTCTTCGGTGGCGGCGACGATCACTTTGCCGCACATCTCATACGCCACACCCTCCCGCTCGCAGAAGTCGACCAGCGCCCGCTTGCCCTCGCGGCAGTTCTCCGCTTTGAGCGAGCCCGGCGTGTAGTAGATGCCCGAGTGGATGACGCCCGAGTTGCGCCCCGTCTGGTGCGCCGCCACGCGGTCTTCCTTCTCCACCACCGTCACGCGCAGGCCGGGATAGCGCTCACTGAGTTGATAGGCCGTCGCGAGCCCCACGATGCCACCGCCGATGATGGCTACGTCGTATGTCATGCGTATTCAAGGCTGAGTCCGCAGAAAAAACACGGTAAGGTAGCCCGTCCGCCCGTTCCGTGCGTCCTCTCTCCTTGAACTTTAGACAATTTTACCCGAGTTGTGTCCTCACTTGCAGCGGAAAAGGACCGCAGACGACGGACGGCAGACCGCTAGACCGAGCGTGCTTCCGCGGTCTGCGGTCCCAGGACACCCCCGGGTCTATCCCACAACGCAGCTTGTTTCGCGCTGCTGCGGCCGGTCCCGCTACTTGACGGCGGTCACGGCCACCTCGATGCTGGCCCCGGCGGGCAGCGCCGACACCTCGACGACGGCCCGCGCAGGCGGCTCCTCGAAGAAGTACGAGCCGTAGACCTGATTCACCGACTCGTAGTCATCGATGTCCGTCAAAAAGATCTGGGTGTAGGCGATGTCCTCCAGCGTGTAGCCCGCCTCGCGCAGTACGGCCCGAATGTTGTTCATGGCCTGACGCAGCTCCGTGCCGACGCCGCCCGCCACGAGTTGGTTCGTGTCCGGGTTGATGCCGATCTGGCCGGAGCAGTAGAGCGTGTTGCCGATCTGAATGGCCTGAGAGTACGGACCGATGGCCGAGGGCGCGTCGGGCGCCGTGATCGCCGTGCGCGTGGGCGCTGACTGCTCCTCCTGCGGCGAGGTCGGCGGAGCCTCCTCCACGGCGGTGGTGTCTGAACTGGTGGGCGTAGCATCCGCTTGCAGATCCTGAGCCTGCGTCGGAAGGGCCACCGCACCTATGAGAAAAAGGGCGAGTACAACCTGTGGACCGTTCATGACGATGCGGAACGTGGGTGAGGACGTACGACGAGTGGGAACTCCGTGCCGAGGTGCTGTCCCGGCTCAGACGTTTCTGATGAACAGCGTATCGTTACGGGGCCTGGAGCATGCTACGAGCGCGGAAGGTGGGAGACGCCCCGTCCTCGTGCTGCCTGATGAAGGCAGGCACGTTACTGGATTATTAAGTATAAACTTTTTGAAAAAACTCTGCTAGCCCTTTTTTGATCCATCAGCGGCGATCCCTGCTCCGCACGTCATCCATCCCCTGCACGCGGGAATCTCTTCACTGCCTCCCTCGTTGAGAGGATGCCTGCTCTCGCCCCGATACCTACCCCGATGCGCCCGCCGCACCTCCGTCGCGCCCTGCCCCTCGTCCTGCTCGCCGCCGTCGGTGCGCTGATGGGCAGCATGCTGATCGGCCTGGCAGGCTGCACGGACGTCGGAAGTGCGCAGGGTCCTCGCCCGGCAGCGACGGCGGACACGACGACGACCGCCGACGCCCCCGACGCCCCGGCCACCTTCCGCGCCCTCACGCTCGACGCCATCGACCCGGTGGACCGAGCGACGCTGGAAGAAGTGCAGGCCCTCGGCGTGACCCACCTCGCCCTCACCACCTTCGGCTTTCAGTCCTCGGTCGGCACGCCGGAGATCCGCATGCACACCGACGGCCGCTGGTACAGCGAGACCGACGCAGGCATCCGCACCCTCGCCCGGCAGGCCGACACTCTGGGACTGGAGATCATCCTCAAGCCGCACATCTGGATCGGCGACTATCACGGCACCGGGCAGGCACGGTCCGAGATCGACTTCACGACGGAGGCGGCCTGGCAGCGCTGGGAGGCCGACTACCGCCGCCTGATCCTGCATTACGCGCACCTGGCCGCCGAGATCGACGCCGCGCTCCTCGTCGTCGGCACCGAACTGGCGACCGCCGCCCGCACCCGCCCGGCCTTCTGGCGTGCCCTCATCGCCGAGGTGCGCACCGTGTATGACGGTCCGCTCACCTATGCCGCGAACTGGTACGACGAGTACGAGCACATTCCCTTCTGGGACGCGCTGGACTACATCGGCGTGCAGGCCTACTTCGAACTCACCGATGCGCCGAACCCGTCGCTCACGACGCTGACCCAGAGCTGGCGGCCCCACCGCGAGGCGATGGCCCGGCTGGCGCGCACGGCGAATCGCCCCGTCCTCTTCACCGAAATCGGCTACCGCAGCGTGCCGTACGCCGCCGCCCGCCCGTGGCAGTGGCCGTCCCGCTCGGAGCGAGGCACCGCGCCCGACGACACGCTTCAGGCCCGCCTCTACGACGCCTTCTTCGAGAGCCTCTGGGAGCAGCCCTGGTTCGCAGGCGCGATCATCTGGAAGTGGCGCCCGGACGCCCCCTCGCGCCCCGACCGACACGCGCTCAACTTCTCCCCCCAGAACAAACCCGCCGAGCAGGTGCTGCGCCGCTGGTACACGGGCGACACCGCCCCCGCCGCCACACATTGATGCCGATTTCGCCCGGCGCTGCGAGTGCGGGAGCGTGGGAGTGCGGGAGTATCCGGACAGCACCCCTCTGCCCGTCTCCTCAGCCTGAATCGCTTCGGTAGGGCTATCGCGCCGAAAGAACCATCCCCTCTCGCTACGCCCCCCAAAAAAGTCAACGCCGACCCCCAGGGAGTGAGGTCGGCGTTGCCTCCGGTTGAGCTAGCTCGGGGCTAGCAGGGTACAACTCGTTCGGTATGCTTAGTCCGCCTGCTCTTCCTGTTCGGGTGGCTCGTAGGGACGGAGTTCGATCCAGAAGACCTGGTCGCTGTAGTCCGGCTGGCTGCCGAAGTCGCGGAGGTTGCGCACCTGCCCGGACCCATGCAGGGACCAGCCGTTGCCGCCCCAGGTGCCGTTGGACCAGTTCTGGTTGCCGTAGCCGTTCTTCTTAATGTCGAGGTATTGCTCCTCGCTGTAGAAGTTCTGATCCTCGAAGGCGATGCGCCACTTGCCCTCCTGATCGGCGTAGGGCTCGACCATGGCGTAGGTGCCCTCCTTCATGTTGTTGATGTCCTCGGCGTCGATCTCCAGCGCGTAGTGGTGATGGTTGAACGTGCCGTCGTTCCACGCAATCCCACCGTCGTTCTCGCTGGAGCAGTTCTTATCGACCGCCAGGATGAAGTTCATCTGCGTGCCGGTGGTCAGGAGCTGCGAGAATCGCGTCTCCGAGCCGTCGCGGTAGTGGCCGGAGTCGAAGACCATGTCG
>JAAAOL010000472.1 GCA_009908885.1 Bacteroidota bacterium
GGTGGAGGTCGAAGGCGCGGAGGCGACGAGCCTCGCGCCAGTCGGTAGGTCGTTGCGTATTCATGACCGCCACAACCCTCTATATTTCCTTTTGCTCCCGTCAGTATTTTCGCCGGCCTTGAAGAATCCGCCGCCCGGATCGAGACAGCGGCGCAGCGCCCGAAAGGGATCTTGTTTGAGCGCGCGTAGCGGGCGAGTTTGATCCCTTTCAGCGAAGCGGGTGTCGAGATCAGGCGGGTTCTTCTGAGCCTTGATCTTTTCCGTCCGTTTTGGATCAGAACCTGTTTTGATTTTCAGTTTAGGCGGTTGAGCGCCAGTTGAAGCGATGCCAACTCAACCATTGCCTCGCTCGTCGCCGTGAGCCGCTCATACTCCTTGCTCAACCGTCGCCACCCGCCAAACCATCCAAGCGTGCGCTCGACGATCCAACGCTTCGGCTCGACCGCAAAGCCCGCCTCGGACGATTCATTGGACTCCTCCGGCTCAGTGATCTCCAGATGTACGCCCTCCAGCCGGTCGCCCACCTCCTCTTCAAGATCGCCCTGGTAGGCCCGGTCAGCAAAGATCACCTCCAGCCGGTCGCTCTCTTGATCGACGGCCTCGATGACGTCCATGGCACGTCCGCTTTCATGCTCGTTGGCCGCATGCACGAGTACCGCCCAGGTCAGTCCCTGGGTGTCGACCGCGATGTGCCGCTTGCGCCCCTTGACCTTCTTGTAGCCGTCAAAGCCCGAGAGACCGCCCGCGCGCGTGACGGGCACCGATTGACAGTCGATGATCGCAGCGCTGGGCTCGGGCTCACGCGAGACGTCTCTGCGCGCCTTGCGACGGGCTACGCTCAGAAGGTAGCCGATCACCCCCTGCTCTCGCCATCGGCGGAAGTAGTAGTAGACGGTTTGCCAGGGCGCGAACTCGCCGGGCAACATTCGCCATTGGCAGCCCGTTTTGACCAGGTACAAGATGCCGTCGAGGATGTCGTAGCGCAGGTCGTGCTGCCGCTGCCGCGAGGTATCGAAGTGCGATTTGATGTGCTGCCATTGGGAGTCTGTCAAGTCGGAGTTGTAGCGCTTAGCGTGCTGTTGCTGGCGCATGGCTTCGGCGTTGTTTTCGGTGAGTAGATTGTGTGCTACCCTCGAAAACGAGACAGACTCCCATTCGTTTATGTGAACGCAGCTTGAAATCAAAACAGGTTCTCAAGCCAAAACGGACATCCTCTACCAGACAGAGCGTTGGGGCTCTGCCCGAACAAACGGTCCCAGGTGCGACGGTGACGTCAGAAATAACTTCACACCACTGCCATCTCCCCACATCCCAACGCGCCGTTGTCCTACGTGCGGATCGGGGCGGCACCCCGATCACACGGTGGATGTTCTGGGTGCTAGCAGCGATCTTCACCCTGCCGCCTCACCGTATGCTTCGACCAGACAGCCCCACGACCGTCCATGAGCGACCATAACGGACAGATCGCCGATCTCGAACAGCGCCGCGCCGAGGCCCGCATGGGTGGCGGTCAGAAGCGCATCGACCGGCAGCACGAACGAGGAAAACTCACCGCCCGCGAACGCATCGACGTGCTCCTCGACGACGACTCGTTCGTCGAGCTGGGCACCTTCGTGCGGCACCAGTGCACCGACTTCGGCCTGGAGGACAATCGCCCGTACGGCGACGGCGTGGTGACGGGCTATGGCACCATCGAAGGACGCCTCGCCTACGTCTTCAGCCAGGACTTCACCGTCTTCGGCGGCTCGCTGGGGTATGCCCACGCGCAGAAGGTCGTCAAGCTGATGAATCTGGCGATGGAGAACGGCGCGCCCCTCATCGGGCTGAACGACTCCGGCGGCGCGCGCATCCAGGAGGGCGTCGACTCGCTGGGCGGCTACGCAGACATCTTCCTGCTCAACACGCTGGCCTCGGGCGTCGTCCCCCAGATCTCCGCCGTCATGGGGCCGTGCGCGGGCGGGGCGGTCTACAGCCCGGCCATCACCGATTTCGTGTTCATGGTGCGGGACACGAGCTACATGTTCGTCACCGGGCCGAACGTGGTGAAGACCGTGACTCAGGAAGACGTGACCGCCGCCGAGCTGGGCGGGCCGGATGCGCACGCCTCCAAGAGCGGCGTCTGCCACGTCATCGCGCAGAACGACGTGGACTGCCTGCTCAAGATCCGCGATCTGTTCAACTACATCCCGCAGAACTGCGAGGACCTGCCGCCCGTCATCGCCACGGACGACCCGCCGGACCGGGCCGACGAGGCGCTCGACACGCTCGTGCCGGAGAATCCGAACAAGCCGTATGACATGAAGGAGGTCATCCGCCACATCGTGGATGACGGCACCTTCTACGAGATCCACGAGGACTACGCCCCGAACCTCATCTGCGGCTTCGCGCACCTGGGCGGGCGCTCGGTGGGCATCGTGGCGAACCAGCCGGCGGTGCTCGCAGGGTGTCTGGACCTCAACACCTCGCTCAAAGGTGCGCGCTTCGTGCGGTTCTGCGATGCGTTCAACATTCCGCTGGTCGTCTTCGAAGACGTGCCGGGCTTCCTGCCGGGCACCGATCAGGAGTGGCGCGGCGTGATCCGCCACGGGGCGAAGCTGCTCTACGCCTTCTGCGAGGCGACGGTGCCCAAGGTGACCGTCATCACGCGCAAAGCCTACGGCGGCGCCTACGACGTGATGAACTCGAAGCACATCCGGGGCGACCTGAACTTCGCCTGGCCTACCGCCGAGATTGCGGTGATGGGGCCCGAAGGCGCGGTCGAGATCATCTACCGCCATCAACTCGCCGAGGCCGAGAATCCGGAGGAGAAGAAGGACGAGTTCATCGCCGCTTACCGCAAGCACTTCGCCAACCCGTACATCGCCGCCGAACGCGGCTTCATCGACGACGTGATCGTGCCCAGCACGACGCGGCAGCGCCTCATCAACGGGCTGGAGATGCTGAAGAACAAGGTGGTGCACAACCCGAAGAAGAAGCACGGCAACATTCCGTTGTAGGGAATGGGGATTGGGGAGTAGGGAAGGGGGATGCCGTTGGCATCGACCGTCTCCTGCGAAGCGCCCCTCGGGTTATCCCATGGCGCCTTCGGGCCGATACCGGGAGGGAGGCCGCACCGAGCCGGAGTCGAGGTCTTGCACCTGAACCGGCAATAGTGCATTATGTAGGCCGATACGGGAACCGAACTAAGGTAAAACTTTAAGACTGACGTTCCTGCCTCGATGACCTTGCCCCCGGAGGATTCCGTGCAGCGACTGCTACTCCTTTTTCTTGCCGTCCTATGGGTCGTGCCTGCGGCGATGGCTCAGGCTCCGTCCGGCTCCTCGTCGTCCTCGGACGTCACGCTCCAGCGCACGGAAAACAAGCCCCCCGAGGCCATCCCGCACTCGCAGGCCGTCGAGCGGAGTCGGCAGCTGCTGGGGCTGAGCGCCGCGCCGTCGGACTCGCTCACGCAGGAACAGATCCTCCAGCGCATCAGCCGCCTCTACCGGTATCAGGCCGACATTCTGGCCGCCGAAGCCGAGGGCGACCACGAGCACGCCGAGGGGCTCCTGGAACTCGCCATGACGGAGCTGGGCACGCTGGCGCAGCAGCCCGGCGTCATGGAGCGCCCGCGCTTCCGCGAGCTGTACCGCACCGTCGTCACCGAGTACGAGCGCTATTACGGCGTGCCGGACACGTCCCTCGTGCTGCCCTACGGCGACCTCTTCCAGCTCCGCGCCGACATGTTCGCCGCGCTGAACGCCGTCGAGGAGCCGCTCCTGGAAGACGTGATGCTGCCGGAGCTGACGCCCGTGGCGACGGCGGTGCCGATGACCACCAACCGCCTCGTCGAGCGCAGCGTCCAGTTTCTGCTGAACGACCGCAAGGAGACCGTCCAGCGGTGGCTGAGCCGCGCGGACACCTACTTCCCGATGGTCGAGCAGATCTTCCGCGAGGAGGGCGTGCCGGACGAACTTAAGTACCTCGCCGTCATCGAGAGCGGCCTGAACCCACGGGCCCGCAGCTGGGCGCGCGCCGTGGGCATGTGGCAGTTCATCGCCGCCACGGGCCGCGCCTACGGGCTCGACGTGAACACGTGGGTGGACGAGCGGATGGATCCCGAGAAGGCGACGCGCGCCGCCGCCCGGCACCTGAAGGATCTGTATGCGATGTACGACCAGGACTGGCACGTCGCCCTCGCCGGGTACAACTGCAGTCCCCGCTGCATCAAGCGCGCCATCCGCCGCTCCAACGTGGACGATCCGACGTTCTGGGACATCTACCCGCACCTGCCCCGCGAGACGCGTAACTACGTGCCCATGTATATCGCGGCGACGCTGGTCCTCTCCAACCCCAACGCGTTCGGCATCGACCGGCCGCAGCACGGTCCGCAGTACGCGTACGACCTCGTGCCCGTGCAGGGCATGATCTCGCTACGCACCCTCGCCGAACTGGCCGACACCGACGTGGCGACGCTTCGCGCCCTCAACCCGGAGCTGCGCCGCAACATGCTGCCGCCCACCCGCGACGGCTACATGCTGCGCATCCCGAAGGACAGCTACCCGCAGTTTGCCAAGGCCTACGAAGCCCTGCCTGATGAGAAGAAGCGTCCCGTGGGCGAATACGTCGTCCGCCGGGGCGACAGCCTGGGCAAGATCAGCACCCGCTTCGGCCTGTCCGTCCGCGCGCTGATGGACGCCAACGGGCTACGGAGCACCGTCATCCATCCGGGTCAGCGCCTCGCGGTGCCCGTGCCGAACTACGACGACGGCCTCACGCTGGCCGATGCCGAGCCCAAGACGGTCGCGTACGGCCAGCGCAGCGTACGCCCGATCAGGCCGCTGGAGCCGCTCGCCCAGCAGGAGCAAGAGAACGAGAGCGACGATGCGGAACAGGAGACGCCCGTCGTCACGGCGAGCACGAGCAGCGAGGCTTCTGCCGAGGCCACGCCGGACGGGACGGACTCCGACTCCGAGAGCGGCACGAATGGCACGAACGGCTCGCCGGAAGCGGAGGAGCCTGAGGCCGAAACCACCGAGACGCGCATCGTCTACCGCGTGCGCCGGGGCGACACGCTGGCCGAGATCGCCCAGAAGTACAGCGTCACGGTGAGCGACCTCCGGGAATGGAATAATATGCGCGGTAGCCGCATCTACTCGGGCCAGAAGCTCTACCTCTACTCGTCCAGCGTCCGCCAGCCGGAAAAGGTCGTCTACCGCGTGCGCCGGGGCGACAACCTGACCGAAATCGCCAAGAAGTACGACGTGTCCGTCCGCAGCGTCCGCCAGTGGAACAGCCTGCGCGGCAGCCGCATCTATCCGGGCCAGCGCCTGACGATCCATCCGGGCCAGGACGCGCCGCGCTACAGCATCCACCGCGTGCGCCGGGGCGATAACCTGACCAAGATCGCCCGCCGCTACGGCGTCTCCATCAGCAAGATCAAAGACTGGAACAGCCTGCGCGGCAGCCGCATCTATCCGGGCCAGCGCCTCAAGATTTATCAGTAAGCAGATTCCACATCGTGGAAGTAGGCAAAGGCGTCGTCCTCCGGGCGGCGCCTTTCGTCGTTGGCACCTATCTTGGTGATATCGGGATACCGCGTGCGTGGTTGCTCTCGCGGGCTTATCATAACGTCGCCCGGCATCACGTTATACACCTCCTGCCCAATCCATTGAGCATTCGATTGCTATGCGCCGCTTCCGGCCCGGTCTCCTCCTCGTTGTTCTCTGGCTCATTGGTCCCCTCACTGTGATGGCTCAAGACGATATCGCACTACCCGACGACTACGATGCGGCCTGGGCCCGGGTCGATTCGCTAGAGAACGAGGGACTGCCGCGCTCGGCCCTGGAGGTCGTGGAGGCCATCTACGAGCGGGCACGGGCGGACGGCGACGCGCCGCAACGCATCAAGGCGCTGATCTACCAGGCCAAGTACACGGTGCGGCTGGAGGAAGACGCGGCGATGCAGGTCGTCGGTCGGATGCGTGGTGAGATCGATGCTGCCGAGGGACCGACGCAGGCGGTATTGCACAGCCTGCTGGGGGATCTCTACTGGCGCTACTACCAGGCGAACCGCTGGCGCATCCACGACCGCACGACCACCGCCACGCCGGATACGACGGACATCACGACGTGGGACGTGCAGGCGCTCATCGAGGCGGCGACGGACGCATACCTCGCCAGCGTAGCCCCGGCGGAGACGCTCCAGGCCACGCCGCTGGCCGCCTTCGACGTGCTGCTGACGAACGGCGACGCCGCCCGCGACCGGCGCCCCACGCTCTACGACGTGCTCGCCCACCGCGCCCTCGGCTTTCTAACGAATCCCGAAGCCAGCCTCACGACGCCGGACCAGGCGTTCGTGCTGGAGGATCCGGCCTATCTCGCGCCGCTGGCTGAGTTCATCGACCTCCCGCTGCCTGACGCCGATGCGATGGGGCCGGAGGCGCACGCGCTGGCGTTGTTGCAACGGCTTCTGGCGCTCCACCGGACGCAGGACCACCCGGCGGCGCTGCTGGACGCCAACCTCCAGCGGCTCGACCTCGTCTACCAGAACCTGGCGGGCCCGGCGGCGGAGAAGGACACGCTCTACGTCGACGCCCTGACGCGGCTGCGCGAGGACTACGCCGACCAGCCGCTGGGCACGGAGGTGACGTACACGCTGGCCCGCTTCTACGACCGGCAGGGCAACCAGTACGAGCCGGGCGGCTCGGACGCGCACAAGTGGGACAAGCGCACCGCCTTCCGGATGTGCGAGGAGGCCGTCGAGCGCTTTCCCGAGGCGTGGGGGGCGCAGAACTGCGAGGCGCTGCGGGGCAGCATCCAGCAGAAGAGCCTGTCGCTGACGGCCACGCAGACGGCGGTGCCCGGCCAGCCGTCGCCCGCCTTGCTCAGCTATCGCAACGTGCCGCAGGTATATGTGAAGGCCGTCGCCATGAGCCAGGACGACCTGGCGCGGCTGGAGCAGGTCCGGTACGATGAGCGGTCTGCCCTGATAGACACCTTCGCCGCGCGCCCCGCCGTCGCCGCGACGGACTTCGCGCTGCCGGACGACGGCGACTTCCAGGAGCACGCCGTCGAGATCGCCGTCCCTGCGCTGGAGGCCGGGACGTACCTGCTGCTGGCGTCTACGAGTGAAACGTTTACGAGGGAGGGCGAGGCGCTGGGGTATGCCGTCGTGCAGGCCTCGTCCATCAGCTACCTCTCGCGCCGCCACGGGGACGGGACCTACGACCTCTACGTGCGGCACCGCGCCACGGGCCATCCGCTGCCCGGCGCGACGGTGCGCCTCGTGAGCGACGACACGCGGGGCGGCCTCCTCGGCGCCGTCGACCGGCTGCTGGAGGACCAGTATCGAACCGATGACGAGGGCTACGTGCGCTTCGACCTGCCCGAGCGGCAGCGTGTGCGGCTCCGCATCACCCACGCGGGCGACACGCTCTGGTCCGACGAGCGCTTCTACGGCGGGCGCTACCGCGACGGGCGGGGGACGACGCTCGTCACCCACTTCTTCACCGACCGCTCGATCTACCGGCCCGGCCAGACCATCTACTTCAAAGGCATCCTGCTGCGCCGCGACGGCGACGACCACGCCATCGTCCCGAACGAGGCGACGCGCGTGCGGCTCTTCGACGTCAACCGCCAGGAGGTCGCTGCGCTGGAGCTGGAGACGAACGAGTATGGCACCTTCAGCGGGCAGTTCGTCGCGCCGAGCGGCGGGCTGCTCGGGCAGATGACGATCCGCGACGACCACGGCTCGACGTCCGTGTCCGTGGAGGAGTACAAGCGCCCGCGCTTCGAGGTGACGATGGAGCCGCCCGAGGGCACGCCTGCGCTGGAAGACACCGTGACCGTCGAGGGGCAGGCCATGTCGTACGCCGGGGCCGCCATCGACGGGGGTGACGTGGCGTACCGCGTCGTCCGCGTGCCGCGCTGGCCGCCCTGGTTCGGGCGCTGGTTCTACGCGCCGGTCGGCGGGCAGGAGGTCGAGATCGAACAGGGCACCACCGAGACCGATGCCGACGGCCGCTTCACCGTGCGCTTCCCCGCGCTGCCGGACCGCACCCTGGAGCCCGACGAGCACCTGCGCTTCGTCTACCGCGTCACCGCCGACGTGACCGACATCACCGGTGAGACGCGCAGCGCCACCACGCGCGTCACCGTCGGCTACCGCTCGCTCCTGCTGGACCTCGACCTGCCGGAGCGCCTCGACAAGACCGAGGCGGACAGCCTCGCCCTCACGGCCACCAACCTCAACGGCCAGCCCGAGCCGACGCAGGGCCGCCTCGTCGTCACCCGGCTGCAGGCCCCGGATCGCACCTTCCGCGCCGAGCTGTGGGCGACGCCGGATCGCCAGGTGCTCTCGCGCGAGGCGTTCTACGACACCTTCCCGCACGACGACTACGCGAACGAGGACGAGCTGCCCAACTGGCCGGTGCAGGACACCGTCCTCACGCAGCGCTTCGACACAGGGGCGCAGGACAAGGTGGACCTGTCCGTGATGAGCGGGTGGGCGTCCGGCGCGTACCGGGTCGAGCTGCACGCCGAGGACGACCAGGGCCGCCCCGTCACCACGACGCGCTATACGGTGCTCTTCGACCCGGAGGATCGCCGCCTGCCCGTCCCGCAGGCCGACTGGTTCGTGCCGCTCAAGGTCGAAGGTGAACCCGGCGAGGAGGCCGCCGTCCTCATCGGCAGCAGCGCCGAGGACGCGCGCGTGCTGGTGGAGGTGGAGCATCAGGGTGCCATCACGTCGTCGCAGTGGCTCGACGTGTCGAGCGCGCAGCGGCGCTTCGCCGTGCCCATCGAAGAGCAGCACCGGGGCAACTTCGCCATCCACGTCGCCTTCGTGCGCGACAACCGGGCATACCGGCACACCCAGACGATCCGCGTGCCGTACACCAACAAGCAGCTCGACCTCGAACTGTCCACCTTCCGCGACAAGCTGAAACCGGGGGCCGAGGAAGAGTGGCGGCTGACGGTCAAGGGGCCGCAGGGCGAAGCGGTAGCCGCCGAGGTGCTGGCGGCGATGTACGACATGTCGCTCGACGCCTTCCGCCCGCACGACTGGCAGTTCAGCATCTTCCCGAGCTACGGCGCCCGCCTCGGCTGGAGCGACGCCACGCTGCGGCAGACCGCGCGTCTTCAGTTCGACGCGCGCAACTGGGGACCGTCGTATAACTTCCGCGCCCTCACGTATCCACGCCTCAACTGGTTCGGGTTCGACTACTTCGGGCGGCGGCCTCTCCGGATGGAACGTAGTGTCATGGCCGTCGCGTCCGCCCCGCAGGCCGACGGCGATGCTGCCCGGATGGTGGATGCGGAGGCCGAAGAGGTCATGGTGTCGGACGAGGCGGCGAAGCAGGATTCCGCGCCGGAGGAGGTGCCCGAGGAGCCCGACCTGTCCGAGGTGGAGGCGCGCACCAACCTGGACGAGACGGCCTTCTTCTTCCCGCACCTGCGGACCAACGCGGACGGCGAGGTGGTGCTGGCCTTCACCATGCCCGAGGCGCTGACGCGGTGGAAACTGCTCACCTTCGGCCACACGACCGACCTGAGCTACGGCTTCTTGCGGCAGGAGGTCGTCACCCAGAAAGAGCTGATGGTGACGCCCAACGCGCCGCGCTTCGTCCGCCACGGCGACACGCTGCGCTTCGCCGCCAAGGTGACCAACCTGTCCGACACGACGCAGGCCGGCCACGCCCAGCTCTTCCTGTTCGACGCCGCGACGATGCAGCCGGTGGACGATCTGCTGGGCAACGCCGACGCCCGCCGCGCCTTCTCCGTCGAGGCTGGGCGCAGCACCGCGCTCGCCTGGACCCTGGAGGTGCCGGAAGACGCGCCCGCCGCGCTCACCTACCGCGTCGTGGCCGACGCCGGGACGTTCTCCGACGGCGAAGAAAACGTGCTGCCCGTCCTCACCAACCGCACGCTCGTCACCGAGACGCTGCCGCTGCCCGTGAAGGGCGACACGACGCAGACGTTCACCTTCGACAAGCTGCTCGGCGCGGACTCGCCCACGCTGCGCCACCACCGCCTGACGCTGGAGTTCACGCCGAATCCCGTCTGGTACGCCGTGCAGGCGCTGCCCTACCTGATGGAGTTCCCGCACGAGTGCTCCGAGCAGATCTACAGCCGCTTCTATGCCAACAGCATCGCCACCCACATCGTCCGCCAGAACCCGCGCATCGAGCAGGTCTATGACGAGTGGCGGCGCGAGGATGCGGGGGCGCTGGTGTCCAACCTGGAGAAGAACCAGGAGCTGAAGTCGCTCCTGCTGGACGCGACGCCGTGGGTGCTGGACGCGCAGGACGAGACGGCCCGAAAGCGGCGCATCGCACAGCTGTTCAAGCTGGATCAGATGCGCAACGAACGCCGCGCGGCGCTCCGGACGCTGGCCCAGATGCAGCAGGGCGACGGGGCGTGGCCGTGGTTCGCGGGCGGGCCGCCCAACCGCTACGTCACGCAACACATCGCCACCGGGCTCGGCCACCTGATGCACCTCGGTGTGCTGACATCGGAGGACGCCGACCAGGTGCAGGCGATCTTGCGCCCGGCGCTCCAGTGGCTCGACGCCCAGGTGCGCGATGACTACGAGCGCCTCGTCCACACCGACGCCGACCTGGACGAGAATCACCTCGGCGCCATCCAGATCCACTATCTCTATGCCCGCAGCTTCTTCCTGGACCTGGCGATGAGCGAAGAGGTGCGCGAGGCGCACGACTACTACCGCGGGCAGGCGCAGGAGTACTGGCTCGCGCAGAACCGCTACCTGCAGGGGCTCGTCGCGTTGGCGCTGCACCGCACGGGCGACGCCGCCACGCCGGACGCCATCGTGGCCTCGCTCCGCGAATACGCGCTGCACGACGACGAGATGGGCATGTACTGGAAGCAGGACGCGGGCTTCTACTGGTGGCAGGCGCCCATCGAGACGCAGGCGCTCTTGATAGAGGTGTTCCACGAGGTGGCGGGCGACGAGGACGCCGTCGAGGCCATGAAGCAGTGGCTCCTCAAGCAGAAGCAGACGCAGGACTGGCGCACCACCAAGGCCACCGCGGCCGCCGTCTACGCGCTGCTCCTGCGCGGCACCGACCTCACCGCCGAAGAGGCCGAGGTCGTCATCCACCTGGGTGAGCTGACCGTCGACAGCGCCGAGCGGGAGGACGCCGAGGCCGGGACGGGCTACTTCCAGGCGGCGTGGGACGGCAGCGTCGTCACGCCGGAGATGGGCAATATCACGGTCGAGAAGACGGGCTCCGGCATCGCGTGGGGCGCCGTCTACTGGCAGTACTTCGAACAGCTCGACAAGGTGACACCCG
>JAAAOL010000357.1 GCA_009908885.1 Bacteroidota bacterium
GGTATCACGGACCACGCACCACGACAGGCGACACCAGGATCCGGACATCAACACGCTGAATCCGTATAAGAGGGAGGTGGGAAGAGGGCTATCCACCTCACCGGTGGTAGTCCTTGTCCGTGCTGCGGAGCTTGGCCTTGTAGCGCTTGAGCTGGCGGCGGAGCGTCCGGACGCAGCCGTCGATGGCGTCCTCATGCGTGTTCGCGGCCTCGCTGGCGGCCAGCTGCTGGCGGTACACGTTGACCGTGATCTCGGCCGTCTTGTCCTGGGTGCCGTTGGCGGCGACGTCGAGCACGAGGCGCACGTCCGTGATGCCGTCGTAGTAGCGCTCCAGCCGTTCGACCCGCTCGGCGGCGTAGGTGCGCAACTCGGGCGAGGCATCGAAGTGGCGTGCGGTGATCTGGGTCTGCATGGACTCCTCCTGCGCTGGTTCGCGGTGGATGGACGGAGGCCCACATCGGGCTTAATATTTTCTTAACAAAAAGCCTGGCCTTTGTCAACGCTCGTCCTGAAAATGGCCGGTGGCGCCCCGATTTCCTCAGCGGCAGCGTCGGGTCATGCGCCACCGGTGAGATACCGGTCTTCGCGGCGGTGCATGGCGGCCTTGCCGTCCGGCGTCGCGTCGTCGTAGCCCAGGAGATGGAGGAGCCCGTGGACGACGTAGCGCTGCACTTCCTCTTCGAAGGTCGCGTCGAACTCGGCGTGGCGCTCGGCGGCGGTGTCCAGGTCCACGTAGATCTCGCCATCCACGATGCTCTCCTCGTCGCCCAGCGGGAAGGCCAGCACGTCGGTGTGGTAGTCGTGCTCCAGGTAGGAGCGGTTCAGGTCCAGCACCGTGGCGTGGTCGGCCAGCACGAGGCTGAGGGCGCGGAGCGTGCCGCCTTCCTGATCGATGACGTGCCGCACGAGCCGCTCCAGCGCGTCGGGATCGACGCGGCGGGTGGGATGGGCGTGCTCGATGTGCAGCGCAGGCGGCTGCGGGCCGTCAGCGGCATCCATGGCAGCGAGGGGCAGGTCCGCGTCAGCCGAGGTCGCTGAAGAGCGACTCCGACATCGAGAGGGCCACGCTGCTCATGATGAGTTCGGGCGAGAGCTGCGTGAAGTCCGTCGACAGGAGCTGGTCGTCCACGTTGGCGTAGAGCGAGCAGCCCGCCTCGCGCTCGACGACGAGACCGTTGGTGATGCCGCCGCGCCGGGCGAAGAAGATGACCTCGCCCAGTTCGTCGCTGGCGATGAAGCCGGTACAGCCCTGCAGTTGCAGGAACGAGCTCGCCGCGTAGACCGAGACGAGGTTGTTCGGCTGCGTCTCGGCGATGGCGTCGGGGAGCGTGACCTCGCGCGTGATCTCCAGGGCGACGCGGCGCCCGCTGGCGTCGTCATGCAGCTCGAAGCGGGCGACGTTGCCTTCGATCTTCGGATCCACCGCCAGCACGGCGGCGATGCGCTCCAGATCGGCGTCGGAAAAGGAAAAGGCCATCAGGCAAACAGGTTACGACCAGGGTTGACACAGCAGGGGCGCGCCGCCGCAACGGATCGTGGCGTACGTCACCCATAGAGAAGCAACATAGGCGCTGGGACAGCGAAACACAACGACGCGCTGCCCGCTCCGGGGTCGTGACCGGGAGCGCTAGTACGACCGATAGGCCGACTGCTCCTGCATCCCGTTCTGGGCGTAGGACGGAACGCCGGACGGCTGCTCCTGGACGGGCTCTTCCTGCGACGCGGATGCCTCCTCGTCCGACGTCTGCTCGTCGATCAGGTTCACGTTGACGGCGTGCAGTCCCTTCGGCCCATCGTGCAGTTCGTACTCGACGACCTGACCGGTCCGCAGCGTCTTAAATCGCTTCTCGGTCTCGATCTGGGAATAGTGGACGAAAACGTCCGATCCGCCGCGCGGGTGCACGATGAAGCCGTAGCCTTTCTTCGCGTCAAACCACTTGACGACACTACGCTGAATTGTCATCGGAAAGCCTCCTGCCTCTGGTACTAGGTGTTCGGGTGAATGTGCGCGATGCGTTCTCGGAAACGGTGAGGATCAAGGGGAGCCGTGATGCGACGGGGACTCCATCGGTGCAGAGTCCGATCATCACGGGAGCGTACTGTCGCCAGGAAATTGAAAGATTTCGTTAATCATTGAATATAGAGCGGAGGCGGTACGCTGTCAACCGGTTGACATACCTTCCTCGTGAGGCTCGCAATATAGCCCTACTCACAGGAGGAAGACCAGCAAGAATACCCTATTATTCCTAAGGCAACATCGCCTGAAGTGCGACGTAGGCGACGTAGAGATGAGACGCGACTGAGACGCGACAGCGGGCTTCGCGGTCAGGCGCCCAGAATGTCATCGACGGGAAGCGCCTCGAACGCCGAAAGCTGTGACGGCGCGATCGCCTCGCCCGGCCCGTAGCGGCGCATCTCTGCGTAGCCGTCCGACGAGGGGCGGCGGTAGACTTCGACGTACTGCTCCTCCAGCGCCACGAGCCACACCTCCGGAATGCCCGCCCGGGCGTACTGCGGCACCTTGACGGTGCGGTCCTTGGCCAGCGTCGTGTCCGCCACCTCGATGAGCAGCAGCACGCGGTCCGCCGTCGGCACCGCGTCTGGCTCCCCGGGCCGCAGGAGCGCGACGTCCGGCTCCGGCTCCCAGTGCGGGTCGAGACGCACGGGGTTTTGAACGCTGACGGTGATGTCCGGTGAGGTGCGCTCCACGAGCATCCTTGTGAGACGGTTGACGCTACCGATGTGAGAGCCTCCAGTGGGGGACATGGCGATAATTTTTCCGTCCAGCAGTTCCACGCGGTCGTCCTCGCCGAGGATACCGGCTTCGGCCATCGCGTGATACTCGTCGGCGGTGATGCGCCGCTGTTCCAGAAGCACGTCGGGCATCGCGCTGCGCGGGTTGATGAGCAGGGTCCGGCAAAAATGAACGACGAAGCGCTCGTAAAGATCAGCGGCGGCTGCGATCTGGGCGTGCTGTTGCGTATCTTCCGCCGCGTTCCGACCCCACCCATCGACCCACCCCACCTGCATGACCTGGTGGCAAGCCGCCCTCCTCGGCCTCGTCCAGGGGCTCACCGAATTCCTGCCCGTCTCCTCGTCCGGCCACCTCGTGCTCGGCCAGTACCTGCTCGGCCTCGACACTACGGCGGCGGGCAACGTCACCTTCGAGGTGTTTCTCCACTTCGGCACCGTACTCAGCATCCTGACGGTCTACTGGCAGCGCGTGGGCCTCATCACCCGCGACACCGTGGGTGTGATGCTGCGCCCATCGACGCTGGCGAATGAGTACGCCGAGAACGACAACGTGCGCCTCGCCGTGTTCATCCTGATCACGCTGGTGCCCACCGGCATCGTGTACGTGCTGTTCAAGGACCCGCTGGAGGCCGCCTTCCAGAACCCGCGCCTCGTCTGCGCGATGCTGCTGGTCACGGGTCTGCTCCTGCTGCTGACGCTGCTGCGCCGCAACCCGAACGGGCGCCTCTCCCCGCTCAAGGCCGTGCTCGTGGGCGTGGCGCAGTCGGCGGCGATGATCCCCGGCATCTCGCGCTCGGGCTCGACGATCTGCACGGCGCTCTACCAGAACGTGGAGCCGGAGAAGGCAGCCAACTTCTCCTTTCTGATGCTGCTGCCCGTCGTCCTCGGGGCGACGTTGCTGAAGACGCTGGAGCTGGCCGAGGCGGCCGAGCCCGTCGCCTGGGGCCCCCTCGTCATCGGGACGCTCGTGGCGTACGTCTCCGGCGTGCTTGCCATCCGCGCCATGATCCGCCTCGTCACCCGGGGTACGCTCCACTACTTCGCCTTCTACTGCTTTGCCATCGGCACGATAGGGCTACTCTTCATTTAGGATTCTCCACATTGAGCCGATATTGGCTAGTACTCGGCGCTGCAGATGTATCAAAATGATACGAGCAACCTGTATATTAGCGCCGTGCGCCTGTTGTCCCCTTACGCACCCTTCGCGGACGATCCATGAAATTTCGCATTTTCGTCGTCGATGACGACCGGCATTACGCCCGGTTGCTGAGTTATCGGCTGGATAAACAGGACGAGTACGAGGTGGACGTTTACGGCAGCGGCGAGGAGGTCCTCGACCATCTGGACGAAGACCCGGACCTCATCCTGCTCGACATCATGATGCCTGGCATCGGCGGGATGGAGACGCTCCGCCGCATCCGCGACGAGCGCCCGGACCTCCAGGTGGTAATGGTCTCGGCGCAGGGCGTCATCGACACGGCCGTGGAGGCGATGAAGCTGGGCGCCTACGACTACATCACGAAGGGCCAGGACGACTTCGTCAAGCTGGACACGGTGGTGAGCAACATCATGGAGAAGGTGGCCATGCGCCGCGAGCTAGACACGCTGCGGGGCGAGGTGACGCGCAAGTACGGCCTCAAAGGCATCGTGGGCGACAGCCCGGCCATGAAGAAGGTCTACCGCCTCATGCAGAAGACGCTGCGGGGCGACCTGACCGTGGCCATCGTGGGCGAGAGCGGCACCGGCAAGGAGCTCGTCGCCAAAGCCATCCACTACAACTCCGACCGCAAGCGCGGCCCGTTCGTCGTGGTCAATTGCGCCGCCATCCCGCGCGACCTGATGGAGAGCGAGTTCTTCGGCCACGAGAAGGGCTCGTTCACCGGGGCGCACGCCCGCAAGATCGGCAAGTTCGAGCAGGCCGACGAAGGCACGCTCTTCCTGGATGAGGTGGGCGAGCTGAACCTGGATCTGCAGGCCAAGCTGCTACGGGCGCTGCAGAACCGCGAGATCACGCGGGTGGGCGGCAACGAGACGATCTCCTTCGACGCGCGCATCATCTGCGCGACCAACAAGGACATCCTGGAGATGATTCGGAAGGGCACGTTCCGGGAGGATCTGTACTACCGCCTCTTCCAGTTTCCCATCCAGCTGCCGCCGCTGCGCGAGCGGGGCGAGGACGTGCTCCTGCTGGCCCACCACTTCATGCGCGAGTACACCAAGGCGCACCCCGATTTCAAGAGCAAGCACCTCTCCAGCGAGGCGCGCAAGGCGATTCTGGACCACAGCTGGCCCGGCAACGTGCGGGAACTCAAGAACGCCATCGAGCGGGCCATTCTGATCTCCGACAGCGACGAGATCACGCCGTCCGACCTGATGCTGCACGAGAAGTCCGCCATCGCACCGTGGACCGAGCGCGTGGGGGCGAGCGAGACCACCAATGGCACGAAGGCGCAACCTGAGGCGTCGGCAAACGGTATAGCAGAGGGCGAGGAGGAGGACGAAGACGTGCCTGCCGTCGTCCTCAGCAGCGAGAGCGACGACATCCTCTCGCTCGAAGACCTGAAGCGCCAGGCCGTCGAACGGGCCTACACGCTCTGCGAAGGCAACGTGGACAAGGCCGCCGTCGAACTCGGCATCGGGCGCGCCACGATGTACCGGCTGCTCAAGAAGTACGACCTCAAGGGCGACTGAGCACGCGGGGCATCGCCGGTGGCGCCGGGCCCGCTGTTTCCTTGCCAGGCCGTGCTCTCCATCACCTGCTCCGCACCCCACCGACTATGCGACTCACCCCTTACGAGAAAGAGGTCCGGCGCGAACTCGAAACGTGGCAGCGGAGCGGGGCCTCGCCGCTGATGCAGGCCATCAACTTCGTGATGAAGCCCGTCGACTGGGTGGTGGAGCGGACGGTGCCGCCGGAGATGGTGGACCGGGCCAGCGGCGCCGTGGAGGAATTCCTCTCGCTCCTGAACGACGCCTCGGAGTGGACCTACGACGCGAGCGAGCAGTTGAAGGCGGCTCGCAAGCAGGGCCTGGACGTGGAGCGGGCCGAAGACCTGCGCGATCAGCCGCTGGAGATGATCGATCCCATCGCCCGGCGCTACATCAACGAGAACGCCGTGCTTGCCGCTGTGGAGGGCGGGGGCACGGGCCTGGGCGGCGCCGTCCTCATCGCCGCCGACATCCCGCTGCTGTTCACCATCAACCTGCGCGTCATCCAGCAGATCGGCGCGGCCTACGGCTACCCGATGCGCGGCCCGGCCTTCCGCCCGCTCGTCCTCTCCATCTTCAACGTCGCGGCCTCGGGCGAGCAGCACGCCAAGCACCACGCCCTGCGCGAGATCACGGTGGCGGCCTCGGCCTTTGCCAACGACCTGGAGTATCGCGGGCGCACGGCGGGCACCTTTAATAATCAAGGGCGCCACCTCCCGCGCGAGATCGCCAAGAGCCTCGTCGGCCGCAAGGTGCTGCAGGCCGTTCCCGTCGCCGGGGCCGCCGTGGGCGCGGGCATCAACTACTGGTTCACGAGCGAGACGGCGAAAGCCGCCTACATGCTGTTCCGCGCGCTCTATCTGGAGCGGAAAGAACGACTGTAGCGATTTTCGAATTCGGATTTTCGATTGTCGATTGAGACGAATCGTCTCCCGATCTCCAACGTCGACAATCCAACCTCGCACATCGTACATCCCCACTCGCCCTTCCCCACCTATGGCGCTGGTAGCTATCGTCGGACGCCCCAACGTGGGCAAGTCCACCCTGTTCAACCGGCTCACGGAGGCCCGCCAGGCCATCGTGCACGACGAGCCGGGCGTGACGCGCGACCGCGTCTACGGCGACGTGGAATGGACCGGCCACACCTTCTCGCTGGTCGATACGGGCGGGTTCGTGCCGCGCTCGGCAGATCGGTTCGAGGCCGCCATCCGCGAGCAGGTGCACATCGCGCTGGCCGAGGCCGACCTCATCCTGTTCATCGGCGACGTGATGACCGGCATCACGGACCTGGACGAGGAGATGGCCGGGCTGCTGCGCCGCACCGACACGCCCGTGCTCGTGGTGGCCAACAAGGCCGACAACGAGGAGCGCCGCTGGGAGGCCAGCACCTTCTGGCAACTCGGCATCGGCGACGTCTTTCCCGTCAGCGCCACCAACGGCACCGGCACGGGCGAACTGCTGGACGCCATCGTCGACGCTTTGCCGACGGAGGAGGCCGGCCCCGAGCAGGACGACCGCCTGCGCATCGCCATCATTGGGCGGCCCAACGTGGGCAAGTCGTCCCTCACCAACGCGCTGCTGGGCGAGGAGCGCTCCATCGTCACCGAAGTCGGGGGCACCACGCGCGACGCCGTGGACGCGGCCCTCACGTACGGGGATCAGGAAATCGTCCTCGTGGACACGGCCGGGCTGCGGCGCCGCACGAAGGTGACCGAGAATATCGAGTTTTACTCTACGCTCCGCACGCAGCGCGCCATCGAACACTGCCACGTCGCCGTGCTGCTGGTGGACGCGACGCAGGGCCTCGAAGCGCAGGACATCAAGGTGCTCAAGTCCGCCGAGGAGCAGCGCAAGGGGCTCATCATCGCCATCAACAAGTGGGACCTCGTCGAGAAGGAGACCAATACGGCCCGCGACTACGCCGCGCTGATCCGCTACCGCCTCCAGACGCTCGACTACGTGCCGATCCTGTTCATCTCGGCCCTCACGAAGAAGCGCGTGACGCAGGTGCTGGACGTGGCGCTGGACATAGACCGCGAGCGCCGGTCGCGCGTGCCGACGAGCACGCTCAACGAGGTGATGCAGGCCGCCATCGAGCGGTATGCCCCGCCCACGTACCGGGGCCAGTTCGTGCAGATCAAGTACGTCACGCAGGTCGCCATCGAGCCGCCCGTCTTCGCCTTCTTCTGCAACCACCCGAAGGGCGTCAAGGAGTCATACCGGCGCTACCTGGAGAACCAGATCCGCGAGCACTTCGGCTTCGTGGGCGTGCCGCTGACGCTCGTCTTCCGCGCCAAGAGCCGCGAGGCCGTCGAGGAATAGCGGCGTGGTACCGTTTTGACTTGGCAATGTCGGGATGATTGGCATGCCGCCCGGTACGGGATACGAGGCGCCATCGGCCTGCGAAACGAGGCCTCGACGAAGCGAGGACTCGGAAGCACCACCGCTCGGCCAGGCTCCTGCCTTCATCGTCTCGTCGATGCGACGGCGAAGGCTCCGGATCATCATGACAGCGATTTCGTGTGCGGCGTGAAGCGTGATGCAGCGACCCTGCCACCGCGGGCGTCCTCACGAACCACGCAGCACGAACCACAGAAAGAATCATCCCCCCGCGCCCGACGTACAGAACCGCGCCCCTCGTCGCCCGGCCTGTCCCACCGCCTCGCCCGCTGCCCGTGCCCGACGCCCCGACGCCCACCGACGCGCACCGTGACGCCTTCCGCACCGACCTGCTCGACTGGTACGACCGCGTCCGCCGCGACATGCCGTGGCGGGAGACGGACGACCCGTACCGCATCTGGCTCTCGGAGGTGATGCTCCAGCAGACGCGCGTGGACCAGGCTGCGCCGTACTACGAGCGCTTCGTGGACGCCTTCCCGACCGTCGAGGCGCTGGCCGCCGCCTCGCTGGACGACGTGCTCCGCCTCTGGGAAGGCCTCGGCTACTACTCGCGCGCCCGCAACCTGCACGAGGCCGCCCGGCTGGTGGTGGACGAATTCGACGGCGCAGTGCCCGACACGATGGACGCCATCCGCCAGTTGCCCGGCGTAGGCCCATACACCGCCGCCGCCGTCCTCTCCATCGCGTATGAGCGCCCGCACGGCGTGCTGGACGGCAACGTCATCCGCCTGCTCACGCGCGTCTTCACCATCGACGACGAGGTGGGCGCTACCCGCACGCGGCGGCAGCTCCAGGCCCTGGCCGACGCGCTGCTCGACCCCGAGCGGCCCGGCGACTTCAACCAGGCGATGATGGAGTTGGGCGCCACCCTCTGCGCGCCCACGTCGCCCGGCTGCCTGGCCTGCCCCGTGCAGCCCGTCTGCGGCGCCTATGCCACGGGCACGCAGGAGCAGTATCCGGTCAAGAAGCGCAAGCCGCCCGTGCCGCACTACGACATCGCCGTGGGGCTCGTGTTCGACGAGCTGGACCGCGTCCTCATCCAGCGCCGCCCGGAGGACAAGATGCTGGGCGGCCTCTGGGAATTCCCCGGCGGCAAGCGGCAGGACGACGAGCCGCTGCGCGAGACGTGCCGCCGCGAGCTGCAGGAAGAGCTGGGCATCGCGGTGGAGGTGGGCCCGCTCGTCCAGCGCATCAAGCACGCGTACTCGCACTTCAAGATCACGCTGCACGCCTTCCGCTGTCGGCACGTGGCCGGGACGCCCATCTCGTGCGAGGGGCAGCCGCTGGAATGGGTCGCGCTGGAGAACCTGGACGACTACGCCTTTCCCCGCGCCAACCGCCGCCTCATCGAAACGCTGACCGAGCGCGACCGTCAGCCGTCGCTCTTCGACTGAGCCGCCGAACGTATCGCCGACCTGTGGCGTTTAGGCCAGCGTCGGCTGTCCACTTCACCTTTCGCCCGTTCCGCCTGAGCCCACCCGCGCCATGGATTTCGAACTGCTCATCTACCTGGCGTTCATCGCCATCTACCTCGTCTTCCAGCTCCTGGCGCAGCGCAAGAAGCAGCAACAGCCGACCACCGAGGAGCCGACGGACGGCTATGAGGGCACGCTGGACGACGCCCTGCAGGACATCCGCGACGTGCTCTCCGGCACCCCGCCGTCCCGCTCGGAAGCACCGGTCCCGACGAAAACCAAACAGCCAGCGACCACGACGACCTCGACGCCGCTGGAAGAACTGACGTCTTCGACCACCGACCCCGCTCCGGGCACCACGACGGCCGAGTACATCCAGGACACCGACATCCCCGACGTGACGCTGGAGCGGCTGGGGGCGTCCGAAAGCGGCGTCCCCACCTCCACGATCTACCGGCGGCTGCGCGATCCGGAGGCCGCCCGCGAGGCGGTGCTCCTCAGCGAAATCCTCGGTCCGCCGCGCGCCCAGCGTCCGGCTCCGCCCTTCCGCCCACGGACGTAACCTCTCGACGCGTGCAGCGTGACGGGGAACGCCGACGGCTCCGTCGGCCTCCCCTACGGATCACACACTACGCACCGGGCGCAGGCTTCGGCGCTACACCGTTCCGCCCGCAGGCATCTCGCCGCCCGCCGCGCCGTCCTCCCCCTTCTGGAAAATGGCCGCACCGAGGGCACCGCCGAGGGCGCCGAAGATGGCCGAGACGACGATCCCGATGACGCCGTTGAGCAGGTAGGCCCCCAGCGTCTGCCCCTCCTCCATCTGCTCCCGCATCTGATCGAGCTGCTCCGGCGGCATGTTCTCGCCGAAGTTCTCGATGAAGAAGCTCATGACCGCCTCGTTCGCGCCCAGACCCACCTCCGCGAGGAAGTAGTTCAGCACGGTCGCGATGACGGCCCCGACGACGGCCGCGAGCACGCCCATGACGGCGCCTTTGCCCGCCGGGATGGTGCGTTGATACGTCCCGGTATAGTGCCACACGGTGACCATCGCGCCGATGATGACGCCCGCGCAGCACAGGCAGTTGATGAGACCGAGGTACGAGGTCGAAAGCAGCGCCGTGACGAGCGCGCCGAGCAGGATGGATTGTTTCTGGTCCGGCATGAAGGTGCGTGCGTGTGTATGAATCCAATGGACGGGTGATGGGATGGGCGATCCGCTCGACAAAATAACGCCGCGACCGACAAAGACACGAATCGCGGCGCGACTTACCCCGAGGCCACCGCCTCGGAGGCGCCGGACGGCATCGACGGGGCGACGGCCTGCACCATCGCGCGAGCGAAGTAGAGCCCTACGATGAGGCCCAGGACGCTCCCCGTCAGCGCGCGGCTGAGCGGCGTGTTGACCCAGAGGCCGAGGACGTGCCCGCCCCAGTCGATGCCCACCGGCAGGAGCGCAAGCAGCAGCAGGTACTTGGCGTGCCGCCCCAACCACGGCTCCCACCGCCACAGCACGCCGAAGGCCAGGCTGGCTGCCAGCAGGCCGCCGTAGATGCTCAGGCACCGGTGGCAGGCGGCCAGCTGCACGCCGTCGACGTGGGGCGAGCGCGACGGGAGCTGGTGGCACAGCGGCGCGAACGCGTGCATCACGGCCTCGCGAACCTCGGGTCCGAGGAGAGGCGGCGCTACGGCCAAGCCCATCAACAGGGCCGTCAGCCCCACGGCCAGCGCCCAGCCTCCGTAAAAGCGCGGCGGACGGGATGACAGGCGGACGGTCTGTCGCTCTTGCATGACGATCTGTCGAGGTGTCACCCAGAAAGGTATAGTGTGCGGCGCGGCGCTCGGATTGTTGCGTCGGCACGACGGGCTGAGCGGGAAGATCGCCCCTCTCACGGAGTGGGCACGCTTTTTGTTCACCACCTGTAATTGCCAGTGAAGGCGTG
>JAAAOL010000126.1 GCA_009908885.1 Bacteroidota bacterium
CGATCAGCGTCAGGATTTCTTCGCGGCTCAGGGGCATGGGTCAGCAGGTCAGCTCCGGCTCGGCGCCGAGGTGGGCACCCTGGTGCTCCAGGGGGCCGGTATGTGCGGAGGTGGTGGTCACGATCAGGCCGATGGGCTGGCGATGCGTTAGCGCAACAGCGCCTCTACCTCGCGGATCACGTCCGACTGCGACAGGAGCCGATCGAACATCACCGCGCCGGAGTCTCCGAAATCTGCGCCCCCGTTCATTCTCGCCACGCGAATTTCACGCGTTTCACCCTCATAGGTCACGGCGTAGGTGTCGCCGTTGACCTGGAAGGTGGCGAAACTGGAATTGAACTCCAGGTCCACAGCTTGTAGGTCGATTCCCTCGGTCCCAGCGAGCGTCCTGGCGACTAGGTAGGCGAGCGCGATGCGTTGTTCCAAGGTCATGGGAGGTGTGGGTTAGATGATCATTAAAGCGCAATGCCCCGCTCCCGGTACGGCGATCCGATCCCGGGCGTCAGATCGCCCGCTGCGGGGTCGGCAAAGTTAGGGTCGTCGGTGTAGGTGTTGACGGCTTCTGCCGGGACATCCGAGACGCCGACGAAGCCGTTGTTGTCGATGTCATTACTATTGTTTGCGACGCCGAAGGAGATAGGGCCGTTTTCTATGACGATGATGTTGTTTTTGAGATCGAGCGCGGGAACAACGCCCTCAAATATCACGGGGAACGCACCTTCGCCCGCGTCGTGGTGGATCGCGCATTGATGGAGCGTCCACGTGGGCACGTTACCTTTCGCACGCTTGCCAATGATGCCGCCGCTGCCCGATCCGGTGAAGCGTATCTTCGACATTGAGCAGCGACGGAGGGTGAGATCGCCCGTGGTCGCACTTGCATGGCCGATGCCAGCGGCTATGATGCCGTCGTAGTTCCCCATATCGCTCATCTCGATGTCGTGGAATCGGCACCGATCCAGCGTTATAGGGGTAGTAACGTTATGTGCGATCTGTAAAAACTGCCCCGACGCCACGAAGCGCTCAAAAACCAGGTCACGGAGAGTGACGTTTTCTATGACCTTATCTCCTACCGCAGCCCCTCCTCCGTCGAACCCCGCGAGCACCTGACCGCTCGGCCCGGCCTGCCCCTCTACCGTACGATCTCTGAAGTGCTCAGAGGGCCACGCATACTCGGTGCGGACGCCCCCGACGACCATCAGGATGATCGTATCTCCCGCCACGCTTTGCTGGTACGCATGGTCGTAGCTCGCCCACGGGTTGCCCTCGGAGCCGTCGCCCGTGGAGTCGTCGCCTGCCGTCGATATGTAGTAGGTCGCCATGAGCTAGTTGCTATTATCCTCCGTATGCTCCCATCGTGATCGTTCCGCCCTGCGCAATGGGATGTCCGTCGATTCCTACCTGCTCGCTGGTGCCGTCATAAACGCTGATGCGGAGCCAGTCGCCGGGGACGTAGTAGAGCGTTCCAGCGCGTCGGTCGGCCTCGAAGTAGTCAGGAAGCGCGTTGTATCTCTCGTTGAGATACGCCTGCAAGACCGCCCTTCCATCCACCTCCGTCACCCGAAGCCCGCCCTCCTGCGGGACTTTTTTCCGCCCGACGCGGCACCCTGAGAGGCGTTTGCTAAGGACCGTCTCCCGCCCGTAGCCGTCGGGAGCGGGGCGCGGATTCGGCCCCATCGCTAGCCCGTCGATGCCGAAGGCGCGAGCGCTCACGTGCCAGCCGGCCCCGTCGTAGAGATACACCCTGCCGGTGTCGGTGCCGAATGCCAGCACCGGGGCGTCCGGCGTCGTTGCCAGTATCTCGGCTTCGGTACCCACCGTCTCGATGCCGCCGCCCGAGGCCAGCGCCGCGATGACGGCCGCCAGCACGTCGCCCGCGACGAGCTTCGCCGTGTCGTCCGGAGGATCGCCCGTGGCGTCGGCCTCGGTCAGCGCATCGGTGGACGCCTTCTGCGCCAGGGCCTGATCTACCTCCTGCTCGGTGTAGTAGCGGTCGTCATGGGTGTGGCTCAGGGTGGCCTTACCGTCGAGGGCCGCCTGGAGGTTCGCAACCTCCGAGATGGGATGGGTGTGCGGGGCCGGGGCGAAGGTCGACGGTTTGCCCAAGATCTCGGACCACACCGCCCCTCCGACGAGGATGTCCGGGACGTCGGGGGGCGGCACCTCGATCTCGGGCACCGCACGCGGCTCGACCTGGATGGTGATGTCAGCCATTAGCTCGTCCTCCGGCTGACCCTGATCTGCACCACGAACCGACCGCCCACCGGAAACCAATCCTCGTCGCCGTAGCCTTCGACGCGCAGGTCATACTCGTACGAGCCTGCCCCGAGCGCGTCCAGGTCCGCCGCCGACAGCGTCAGCTTGATCTCGCCCGCCCCGCCCCGCGTGAGGCGATTGTTTGCCTCCGTGCACGCAAGGAGGATCTCCCCCCACTCCTCCTTCCGAATGTCGAGGTAGAAGCTCCACGACGAGATGTCCACCGGGTCGCCCGCGCTGTCCTTAAACAGCACGGCCCGATCGGTGGGGCTGCCCAGGTCGGTATAGATGTCCAGCCGCCGCGTCTCAGCGGCGGGCGTGCCTAGCTCTTTCGTCATGCGGCCCTCCCCTGTCGGGCTTCGATGCGCTCTCGGATGCGGGCGATGGTGCGGGCCTCCCGCTGCGTGACGGCGCCGCCGTCTTCGGCGGGCGCCTCCAGGTACTCATCGACGGCCTGCTCGACCTCGTCGCGGTCGTAGCCTACGCCGTCCAGGTCGAGCAGCTTCTGCACCACGTTGACCAGCGCCGTCTTGCCAGCAGGCACCGCCTCGGGCAGGTAGCGCTCTTTCATGTTCGTCGCCAGGGCGTCGTAGTCGATGGGCGCGAAGGTGTTGCTGCGCGTGACCGTCGCCTGGCGCCAGTCCTCGGGGCGCTCGGGGGCGTAGACCTGCTCCCAGATCCACAGGCAGAAGCGCTCAGCCTCGTCGATCGTCGTCTTGAGCATGACCAGGAACGCCTCGATGCCGCTCTGGGCGTCCTGGCGGATTTCGGTGGCCGTCTTCTCGCGGGCGGCGTCGGCGTAGGCGCGGAAGAAGACGGTCTCGAAGTCCTTCTGCTTGCGCTCCAGCGTGCGGCTCGCGTTCTCAGCAGGCTCGGAGGACGGGTTGACGTACTCCAGCGCGTCAGCCATGAAGTACGTCCAGCCCTCGCGCAGCTTCCGCTGGATCTCCTCGTCGGTCCAGTCGCTGTTCTGGATGCGCAGGCGGATGAAGTTGGCCGTCCAGAGCAGGAAGTCGCGGCTCGACTCCAAGTTGAACATGGCGTTGGCCTTGCGCGCCATGAGGTACCCGAGCTGCGTGTCGAAAGGCAGCCCGAAACGGCGCATGGGGATGATGCGCTGGCGGCGGCGGCGCGTGGCGTAGTAAGCGTAGGTGCCGGAGTCTACCTCGGTGACGGCGGCCGCGTCCTCCGCTGTCGTCTCGCGGTAGCGCGTCCAGCCGTCCAGGCGGTAGACGGTGTAGTAGGTGGCGACCTCGGGGGCCTCCTCGATCGAGCGGGGGCGCTCCGCCTCGTGGCGCACCTTGACGCTCGTGAGGCGGCCGTCGCGCGTCGTCCAGTCGAGGACGTCGAGTGGGCGGATGAGGCGCACCGTCGCTTCCTGCACGACCTCCGCCGGGCCCTCGGGGTCCTCGGGGTCGGCTGGGCGCTCCTGGCGGCCCTCGACGAGCACCCAGTAGTCCAAGAGCGCGATGAGGCGCGGGGCGAGGCGGCGCCAAACGGTCATGTAGTTGCCGCCCTGCCCGTCGGCGTCGTCCCGCAGGCGGCGCATGATCGAGTCCGCGTCGGACGGGTCGCCCAGGATGGGCGCGGCGTCCTCGCGGGTCCAGGTGCGGGCCGCCTCGGCTTCGGCGGTGAAGAGGCTGCCCGCCAGGCTGTTGACGGCGAAGGCGTAGTAGGGCGTATAGTCAGCGATCTTTTGGCGCTCTCGGTACGCCGCTTCGAGCTCGCCCTGCGAGTGGTGGATGAGGTAGGTGTCCAGCTTGTCTAGCACCTCCCCGGTCAGGTGGTCTTCGGCGTAGCGCCACTTGGCGGCGCGGGCGTCGTAGTAGCTGTTGGTCTGGGCGTGCCAGCTCATGGCGTGGGCGATCGGTTAGGGTTTGCCCCAGGCGGGGCGGCGCTTGCTGTTGAGGTAGGTGCCGAGGTAGCGCAGGGCATCGAGGCGGTGATAGGTGCTCTTGTCTTCGATCTTTTCGGTCGGCTCGCCCTCATCATTCAGGACGCGGCTGTACGACTCCATCTCATCGAGCAGCCCGCCGAGCGTCTCGTGGATCTCCAGGTACGGGCGGCTCGGGTCGTGCTGTGCGCCCTCGAAGCCCTCCACCCGGTGCATCTCCGGGTGGTTTTTCAGCAGCTCGTAGACGCGGTCGATGCCCACCTCGACCTCCGAGACGCCAGGCTCGCGGACGGTCATCCCGCCCTGCTTGAACTCGCGGCGCCACTGCCCCTCGCTCTTGGCGCCGCCGACGACGCGCCGGAAGCTAGGCTCCCCGGCCTGGAGGGCGGCGGCGTGCTCGCGGGCCGTCCGCCCCCCGGCGTGATATTCGACGTAGGCGACGTAGCGGGGCGTCCCGGGCTCGCGGGCGACCTTGATCGCGGCGGTGTTGACGCCGCCGAAGTCGAGCCCGGCGTAGCGCGGCCAGTCCTTCGGGACCGGCTCGGCAGGGGTAGTATGTACGTCACGCCGGAAGCAGTCGTAGATGAGGCCTGCGGGCCGCTCGAAGCGCCCGCGATAGCGCATGTTGAACTTCCAGGCGGGCAGCTTCTGCCGCATCTCCTCGAACTCAGCCTCCGGGAAGGCCGGGTTCATCGTCGAGGCGAACTGCACGAGCTCGTAGGTGCGCTCCTCGGGAGGAAGCGCTCGCTCATTGGCGGCGCGGTCATAGACTTCCGCCTTGAGCCAGCCGAGCTGATAGGGCGTCGTCGTATAGAGAATGCGCCCCCGGTGAATGGCGAGCCGCCCGAGGACGGCTTCGTGGGAGGCCCGCAGGAACTGCTTCTGCCCGGCCTCGTCGAGATGGGCCGCCTTGACGGTGGCCGACTCCAGGCTTTCGGGCTTGATGCCCGCACCGAAAATGATCCGCGTCTCGGTGTCGGCAAACGACGTGTCGCCCCGCTCAAGAAGGGCCGCAAAGAGGTGTCGCCGCCCTTTTTCGTTGAGTTCCAAGATCGGGGGATAGCCCTTGTAGAGCCTACCCCAGCCGAGGCGTCGCTCGAACAGGGTTTCGTACTCGGGGAGGCACTTCATCTGCAGCAGCGGAAACGTCGGCCCCGCCCCCAGGTAGTCGCCGGGACCGCAGAGGGCCATCTCGCGGAGCATCCACCAGGGGCCCGTCAGCGTCTTGCCAGACTGGAGGCCCGCCAGCACCAGGATAAAGCGCGCGGTGGAGGAAAGGGCCTGGCGCTGCCCACGGTGGGGTCGCATTTGGAGGCGCCCGGCATCATCGACGTAGAAGGGCGACAGGGCGCGGGTGCCTGTCGCCTCCTTGCGCCACGGGGCGGTATGCAGGGCGGTCGCTGCGGTCATCCGGCCCCCTCCCCTGGTGACGTAAACACCACGCCTGTAATCTGATCGCCGCCGCTCGTGACGTCCACTTTCTTGCTGTTGGTGTAGGCGTCCCCGACCTCCTTGGCCGCCTGCTCCAGCGCGTCCATCTCCAGGACGTAGTTGCGCATGCCCGCGGCCTGGCGGGCGATGCGGCCCAGGCGGCGCAGGCGATAGGCCTTCTGCGCGATGGCGATCTCGGAGGTGTCCCGGGTGAACCGCTGGCGGGTCTCGGCAAACAGGTCCTTCCAGTCTTGAGCCAGCTCGCGGCGTCCCTGGCTGCTGGTGGGGTCGTAGTAGACGATCTGCGAGAGGCTGATGCGCTCCCCGAACCGCTCCTGAAACGCGGTCTGGACCTCCGTCGGCGTGTCGTAGCAGGCCAGCCGCTCGACGATGAAGACCTTATGTTTTTGATCCAGCCTCATTCAAGACCATTCAAGAATATGTAGTACCGCAGGTGCCGCAAACGCCCTGAATCTCAGCCTGTCGGAGCGTCGGCCCCCGCTGAGCCGTGGCCACGAGCGCCTTCAGGTTGTCCGACCAGGCGCCGTAGCGCCGCACGACGCCGATGAACTCCTCGACGTCGTGCGGCGCGACGGTCCACTTCGGCTGACCGGTAGACTTGTAGAAGGCCGGCGCTCCGAACGCGTCGGTGGCCTGGGCGCAGTGGTAGAGCTCGTGCTCGATGACGGCGCAGCGGGCGACGGCCCCCGCCTGTTCGAACCAGGGCGCGTAGAGGGTGATAATGAAGTCGGGGACGCCGCCGAACCATCCTCGAATCTGCTGTTCGGCACGCCCCTTCTTCCATGCGTCAGACCCGCTGGGGCGTCCGAGTTCGGCGGTGCCCAGCGTGACCCGCCCCTTCTTGGTGCGCATCTCCGAGGCCCACAGGACGCCGAGCGTGGCTTGCTGCAGGTGCTTATGATCGACGTTTAACAGCACACCGCCGTCCTCGACGAACACGTGGCGCATCCAGCGGGCGAGCGCCTCATCCGGCACAAACGTCGGCTCCGCGGCCAGGAGCGTCGCCTCGGGCGGCTCGGGCATCGTCGGGATGTCCAGGCTGGTCATCATGGATGTTCGCGCTCAGGACAAAAAAAGGCGACGCCCCACCCAGGCCTCGCGTGGAGGCTCAGGGTGAGAGCGTCGCCAACAGGGCTTCTCGTAAGTGGTGCCAGGCTAGCTGGCGTGTGGGTCAATATACGACACGCGGCGGCTACGGTTCAACTGCTCGCCCGCAGCCTATTTAATCACATTCTAAGCATCAGCGGGTCACTGGACTGCCTCAGACACTCTTCAATGCGCTCGTCAAGGGTTAACTGCGTCTTCATATTTTTCTTAGTAAGGGGCTTGCGGTTATTAGTCATTCTTAGTACGTTGCATATGAGCAACAGAGCTAATCACACAATACGCCGATTCCGGCGCACATGCAATGATCGACAGAGGCAAACTTGCTGGTGCGGTCCGCGCCAAGCGCGGTGAGCGCACGTTGCGGGATGCTGCCGAGGATGCGGGGCTCAACTTTGCGACCCTGAGCCGCATCGAGAATGAGAATCCGTGCGACCTGGACACGTTTGCGCGGATCTGCGACTGGCTCGGCGTCCCGATGGACTACTTTCGCCAAGCTATGAAGGAGGCTGCATAACCATGACCCTACTCGAACAGCAAATCCGCCAGCTCCAGGCTCAACTGCGGTCCACCCCGCGCGAGTGCCACGACACACGCACCCGCCTGTTGCGCGAGATCCAGCGCAAGCAGCAGCGGCAACGCTACGCTGAGTCGCTACCCCCTGCGGCCTAGAGGGGCCGGGCCGGGCAGAGGTGGCGTGTGAGAGCGTCCCACCGCGCCCGACCTGGACCTCTCGCCTGCTGCACCCCAGCGCGGGGCGGGCCTGCGAGGCAGGCGGCGTGTGTGGCGCCATCCTCTCCTGTCCTGCATGCAAGGCCCCCTCCGCTGCGGTGCTGCTTTGGCCACTGACCCCATCCTACCCCAGCCTCCGATAGAATGCCAGATCCGATATTCCAGACCGTCTCTACCGAGCCCCAGGCCAGTGCGGCCCTGCATGCCGCCCTCGAAGCCCTGGCCGACGCCATTGAGGGCGAGAGAGGAGACGGGCCGGGGCGCACCCCTTGGCCGCGAAGCATGAACCTCAAGCACGCCATACGGAAAGCCCTGCGCGCCTGGAAGCGGGATGGATGCCGCGCCACGCATGTGATGATCGGCCCCTACGAGTTTTCAGCGATGACGCTGGCGTTCGCCCAGCGCACGATGGACATCCCCGAATAGCAAAACGCCCACCCCGCTGCCGGACAGCACGACGGGATGGGCGCCTTCTTACCAACCAGACCCAAGCTACTATGCCTCAGACCCACTCGCAACTTCCGAAGATCCCGCTCCCCGACGAGGTGCCCCTCCCGGACGCCTTCGACTGCGGGCATGACCCGCGCGATCCCGCCGCCTGCGCGACGTGCGCCCTCGTGGTCGCCACCCTCGCTGCCGAGCAGCGCTGGTCCCGCCAGACGCCGAGCGCGGAGGTGCCCGCATGATTATCCATTGCTGCTACGACCCTGCGGGCCTTTACGTCGTCGAGACCGACGAAGGCGTCATGCGCGCCTACTCGCAGCACGGCCCGCTGGGAGCCGCCTGCACCTTTCTGGAGCACCGCGCCGGGCGTGAGCTGCGTGCCGGAGAGCGCTTCTGCGGACGTTCGTTTGCGACCCCGGTGCCCCACGTCGTCGCCTGGCATGGCCGCCAGAGCATCCGCGTGTGGCCCGCCTCGCGCCGCCCGGACCTTCTGGCCCGATGCAGCGCACACGACGACCCCGTGGGGGAGGTATCGTCATGACTGACCGCCCCGGCCCCATCCTGGACGAGCGCAAGCTGCGGGCCTACCTGGACCGCCGCTTCGAGCGCATCCAGGCGGCCTCTGAGCATAGCTTGGACCGCAAGACCCATCACATCGCGGCGCTGATCGACGCCCTCACGGACTGCGCACGCCACGTACGCGCCGACCAGGTGCCGACGACGACGCGCGACATGCTGACGCTCTGCGACCGCGTGTTGTGGGACGACGAGGACGCCCGCCGTGCACACCTACGACGCCTGGAGCAAGAGGTCACGAGAGAGCTGATGCAGGAGGTGCAGTCATGACGAGCTATGCAGTCTTTTTGCGATGGGGTGACATGACGAGCCCCATCATCCTTCATCGCCCCGCCGACAGCCCCCTGGACGCCATGATCGAGGCGGTCGAGTGGACGGCGCTGTGGCGACGCTGCGTGCCTGACATGGCCGGTGTCCAGCAGGGCACCGTGATGACGGTGCAGATGCCGCTCATGCGCCCCCAAGACGTACTGCACGCCTGGATCGTGCCGACGGGCACCGACGCTTACGTGGACCTGGTAGACGAGCTGCGCGGCGACGTGCCGGAGGTGGCGGCATGATGTGGATACTGACCTGCCTCTTTTGCAGCAGCCTGACCTGGGCCGTCACGCGCCTGCGGGGCGAGCTGCGCCGGGCCGACGACGCCAAGCGGCACGAGCGGGAGCTGCTCGCCCACGGCGACGAGATGTACGCCTCGGGCTACCAGGCGGGGGAGAGCGACGCCACCTCCCGCCTGCACTGCCAGGTATGGCGCGGCGCGGATGAGCAGCGCAACCGACGCGCACGCCCCCATGAAATCGAAACACTGAGAGGATAGATATGCCCATACACGGACTAACAGACACGCCGCGCCTGCCTCAGATCGGAGACCTCCGCAAGGGTGCGCCGAAGACCGGCAATCGCCCGGGTCAGGACCTGGAGCACTTTCGCTTTACGAGCGAGGAGCCCGGCCTGGAGGCCCGCTTCCGCGACGAGTACGGCGAGGCTCCCCGCGAGCTATCCATCCGCCTACCTTACGCCACAGCTGACGAGAACTTCGACGCGTGGCTGGAGGAGTACCGGGCCGGAGGACTGGTCCGCCGCTGCGACGGGAGCGCGTGTGTCCTTTGGCAGACGCCGGAGGGCGAGTACAGCGACGCCGAAAAGCCGTGCGCCCAGGACGAGAGCCCGCCGTGCCAGTGCAAGGAGACGGGCCGCCTGCACATTATCTTGCCCGCCCTGGAGCGAATGGGCACCGTCTGCGTGCACACCACGTCCGTCAACGACATCAAGACGCTGCACGGTGCGCTCAGTGCCCTGGAACGGATCGCCCAGGCCTCGGGGCGCGACCTTCGCGGCGTGCCCTTCGTCCTGAAGCGCCGCCCGCGCAAGATTTCAACGCCTGGGCAGAACGGTCAGCGGGTGCGCCGTGAGAAGTGGCTGCTCACCATCGAGCCGGAGCCGCAGTGGGTCAGCCTCCAGCTCCAAGAAGCCAAGCAGCGCGCCCTCGCCTACCGGGAGATGGGCGAGGCCCCGCGCCTTACCGACGGCACACCTGCCGAGAGCCCGCAGGAGGTCGTCGTGGAGACGGCTCGGCAGCTCACCGGCCCGGACGCGACGGCCCTTAAGGAGGTGCAGACCGCCGCCTCGGACTACGGGTTCAGCCCGGAGGACCGGGACCTGCGCCTGGCCTTCACCAGCTGCCTCGTCGGCTACGACATCGGCTCCTACCGGGACCTGTCCGGCGACGAGGCCGACTACGCGATCACCTGCATGGAGCATGTGCGCAGGCGCATCACGAGCGGGGAGACGCGCGTGGCCTTCGCCGCCTGGTGCGCCCGCAACGACGCTGACGTCCAGGGGACGCAAGAGCTAGACGACCTGATCGCGCACTTCATGGCCGACGGCGTGGGGGTGGGGCAGTGACGCCCGGGTTGCTTGCTTCTCACACGCCCCCTTTGTACGTTAATCCTACGCCCTAGCAAGCGTACACGCGAAACCATGACGATGCACCCGACATTCAAAATCCCGGCCCGCATGGGTCCCTGGATCGGAAGGCTGTCGTATCGTCCAGCCGCGCCCCGAATTGCTAGCCAGGGATCTGTGTGGGCTTTTTTATTGGAGGTGGCGCATGGATAGAGAGTTTCACCCTGTGCGGCGCACCCAGCAAAAACGGAAGCGCCGCACCGCTACGTGGAATGAGTACGAGCGCCGCAAGGCTGCCCTGAAAGACCGCCTCCTTTTCGGCGAGATCACTTACGAGCAGTACGACCTTGCCATCCAACGACTGACCGACGAGCTAGGATTATGAGCATGACCCCACACGATACGCTCCGGGCCGCTCGGCACGACACGCAGCTGCCTGACAAGGCTTACCGCATCCTGTGCGACATAGCCGACCTGAGCCACGAGCGCGGCTACTGCTACGCCAGCAATGAACACTTCGCGGAGGTCTACGGGATCAGCGAGCGCACGGTCCAGGCGTACCTCCGCGTCCTGATTAAGGCGGGGTACCTGAGCCGCAGTCACGGGCGAGAAGGCCGCCGCCTGCGCATTGATAACCAGCGTCCGCAGCAGATTCAGACTAATACAGATGAGGCGCAAGAATCCTGCACCCACCGCAAGAATCCTGCACCCACCGCAGAAAATCAACACCCTGCACCCGCTGAAATCCTGCACCAACCGCAGGATTTCAACACCCCCGGGGTGCAGGATTTCAA
>JAAAOL010000106.1 GCA_009908885.1 Bacteroidota bacterium
GAAAGCTACCGGCACCCCCATCGCCATGCTGACGGCGTATGATTACACCATGGCGCGCATCCTGGACGCCGCCGGGATCGACGTGCTGCTGGTGGGCGACTCGGCCTCGAACGTGATGGCAGGCAACGAGACGACGCTCCCGATGACGCTGGATCATATGATCTACCACGCCCAGTGCGTCATCCGGGGCGTCGAGCGGGCGCTCGTCGTGGTAGACCTGCCGTTCGGGTCCTATCAGGGCAACTCGAAGGAGGCGCTCCACTCGGCCATCCGCGTGATGAAAGAGGCCGGGGCCCATGCCGTGAAGCTGGAGGGCGGCGAACCGGCGCTCCAGGCCATCGAGCGCATCATCGGGGCGGGCATTCCGGTGATGGGGCATCTCGGGCTCACCCCGCAGAGCATTTACAAATTTGGCACCTACAAAGTGCGGGCCCGCGAAGAGGCCGAGGCCGAGCAGTTGCGCCGCGACGCCCGGCTGCTGGAGCAGGCGGGCTGCTTCGCCATCGTCTTGGAGAAGATCCCGGCGCAGCTGGCCCGCGAGGTGACGGCGTCGGTCTCGATCCCGACCATCGGTATCGGCGCGGGGGTCGGGTGCGATGGACAGGTGCTGGTCACGCACGACGCCCTCGGCCTCACGACCGACTTCAACCCGCGCTTCGTGCGTCACTACGCTGAACTCGCCGACACCATCACGGACGCCGTGCAGCGCTACGTCGACGACGTCCGCCACGGTCGCTTTCCCTCCGATGACGAGAGCTATTAGCGCTCGATTCTGATTGCTAACCCCGCCCGTACTATGGAGCCCAACCACGAGCCGACGCGGCCCCTCATCCTGGTCTGCAACGACGATGGCATCGACGCGCCGGGCATCCGGGCGCTGGCCGCCGCCATGACGTCGCTGGGGGAGGTGCACATCGTCGCCCCCATCGACGAGCAGAGCGCCGTGGGGCACGCTATCACGGTGCGCGATCCGGTGCGGGCCCGCCCCTGGGACTTCGACGTGCCCGGCGGGACGGTCACAGCCCACGCGGTCACGGGCACCCCGGCCGACTGCGTTAAGCTGGCGGCGAATCAGTTGCTTCCCCGCGAGCCGGACCTCGTGGTCAGCGGCATCAACCGGGGGCCGAACACGGCGGTCAACGTCATCTACTCCGGCACCGTCAGCGCGGCGACGGAAGGGGCCATCCTGGGCTATGAAGCCATCGCGTTTTCGCTGTGCGACTGGGAGGCGGAGGACTATAGCGCAGCGGCCCGCTGGGCGCGCCGGATCGCGGCGCGGGTGCTGGCAGACGGTCTGCCGACGGGCCTGCTGCTGAACGTCAACATTCCTGCGCTCTCGGACGACGAACTGATGGGCGTCGAGATCACGCGCCAGGCCCGCTCGCGCTGGGAAGAGTCCTTCATCGAGCGCTCCGATCCGTTCAAGCAGCCGTACTACTGGCTGTCGGGCCGCTTCGTCAACCTGGACGAAGGCGAGCACACCGACCTGAACGCCGTCGAGCGCGGGTGCATCTCCATCACCCCGCTCCGCATCGACCTGACGGCCCACGACGCGCTGGACACCCTGCGCGACTGGTCCTGGACGCCCGACGTGCAGGTACAGGACGAGACGTAGGCGTCCCTCAGCGACAGGGCAGGCGGCCCTGTTCTTTCATCGGCCGGCTGTGCGTTCGTCGGAAAGGACCCGACCGGCACGTTGCGTGCTTCCCTTAGCCCTCATTGCGCATTCCTCTTATAGCGTGGGGACGAAGCGAGGCGTATTCTACGTGTGGTCATATCAGCAAAAGGGCGGACTGCAGGTCGGTGGGGCCAAAAGGCGCAGTCCGCCCTTTTTCTATGTGCTTCTGCTGCAAGTCGCCGATCCGTCAAGGTGCGGATCAGGCCAGGGCAATCGCGTGTTGCGCTCGCACCACCCTTTCCGCATCATTTGGAGTCAATCCCGACCCCGATCGGAAACTGCAGGTTCACGCAGTAATACTGATTCAGTCTGGACCTTTCAGGAGAGTCGGCCCGGGTTCTCCGTATGTCGTACTGCGTAATCGTCGTCAGGTCTTCCCGTTCTGGCCCCAATCAGCGTCAAGGGGATCTCTTTACGCATCACGTGTAGCGCATCAGCTACGTCTTCGGCTATACGGACATCGTCAGGCGAACACGGTTTAAATCCAGCAGGCACACGGGCAGCTGGCTTCCCGCTTTACTGGCGTGAGTCGCTACGGATCAGGCTTCTTGCAGTCAGCGGACGTCGTCGTGGAGGAGGGAGTGCACCTTGCCAAGGAGGCGCGGCAGCGAGGGTGCGGCGGCAAAAACCCTAAACACGAGGGAGGAGACCGTATAGATCCTCGTTCCAGTGCGCAGGGTCGTGCACTCAAACTTCCACACCGGCCCCATCAAAGCGAGTTGTCGGGGCGAGAGGTGGCCGAGGTCGCTCTGGAAGCCCGAGACGTTGAGGGCCTCCTGCACGAACCGCTGGTCGTCGTCACGCCAGGAGCCGTCGAATACGATGTATTGCTCGTCCCGCATAAGGATGTGCGCTCGATGGCGCTTCTGGTATGACAGAGGGAGAGAGGAGCTACACTGAGTAAGCTCGGTGCTACGACGGAGCCAGCTCAGGGGTGCGATGCTGAACGAGGGCTGGGGCAGTTGCTGATATCTGGATGTTTCGGCGCAGGCTCGTCCGAAACCCCCCGCAGGTGCATCCGCAGCCGGTTCAGCCCGACCCGGAAAGGCGGAGTGACAGACGCTTGTACGTCCAGGCGGTCACCAGGCCGAACAGGGCGTAATGCACCAGCATCGACACGTCGCGTACGGTAGCCATGAGCGGCATGGCAAAGGCGAACAGGTTGAAGTTGACGAAGTAGAGCACGATGCCCATCAACAGCCCGAGCACGGGGACCAGGGCGGAGCGACGCCATGGGTGGATGAGCAGGGCGAGGGGAAAGGCCAGCAGGACGGACAACAGGACGTGTAGAAAGAGGCCCGCTAGCACGAGTCCGGGGTTCAGCTGTTGCGGCAGCTCCTCCGCACCGATGAGGCCGTGCAACGTCACGTGCGCGGGCCCAAACGGGGTGCCGGTGCCGAAGAGGTATGCCGTGACGACTTCGAGCGCGAGAAACACGATTCCCGCCACGAAGCCCGCTGCGACCGCGGCCCCGGGGTGTACGTGCAGCCCGAGCCAGAGATGAGGAGTGGAGGCCGAAGACGGAGTGAGCGAAGGGTCCGACGAGGACGTGGGAGGCGCATCGAAGGTGGGAGGGGTCATGGTGGACCTCATGAGGGAAGATGTCAAGGATGCTGAAGACGGTCGAGTCCCCTGCCTCGCCCGCACATCTGAGCCCGAGGGACGTTCACGGGTGCCATCGGGGAACGCGGTAGTGGGATGTCACACCTTGGTCCATCCTGAAGACAGCCCGCCACGTTCTTTTCGGATCATTCTGAGCTGTGCGGGATATCTTCCGTGAAGGGATGATTCGGTGCACACAGAGGCTTCGATGCCCTCGGGAGGACGCTCCTCTATCACAGCGGGTTGGATCGAGCACGTTCCATGGTTGAGCCTTGATACCGTGGTAGATGCAAAGGCCGCTACGTCCGGGGCGGACCGGCGATCTCCTCGATCAGTTGCTTCAGTTCGTGGATGACGCGCTGCTCGCGGGCCTGCTGCTGCTTCCAGAAGGCTTCCAACCTTTCATTCCCAGCCGCATCGTCGATATACTGATCGAACTGGCGCAGCAGGAGCCGGCGGCGGCTCAGGTCATGCCCCAACTCGTGTTGCCATTTTTGCTGGGTCGTGACAGATGAATGCGGCATCGGACGACTCTGGACGATGAACGACTGAAACAGCGGTCATGAGACATGGACGGCACTGAGGGGTTGGAGAGAAGAGGGTCACGGTATGAAACACCCCTACGCGATTTCCTGAACCGACGTACGGGCTCACCCAGAGGGGCCGTGCGTGGTGAGGACAGGCGCGTGTAGGGGGGGTCCCCACACGAATACCTCGAAAACACTCGTTGGCGACGTGCAACAGCCCTTCGTACGTTGCACCTTAGATCATTCCTGCACTGAGCCGCGGGCGTTACCCGTAGCGCATCGCCCCAAGAGCACATGTCCGACACCTCCTCTCCAGATTCAGGTCAGCCGCCCTCGGATGCATCCGAAGAGGGCGCGCGCGGCATCGTCGGGATCGGCGCATCTGCTGGAGGCGTGGAGGCGCTCTCGGCGTTCTTCGACAACCTGGATGACGACATCGGACTGGTTTATGTCGTCATCCTGCATCTGATGCCGGACCGGGAAAGTCAGCTCGCGGAAGTGCTCCGGCGGCACACCACGATGCCTGTGACGGAAGTGCAGAGCACGGTCTCTATCGAGCCTGACCATGTATACCTCATCCCCCCGGGCAAGGCGCTGGACCTTCGGGACGGGGAGTTGCACCTGGGCAGCTTCGAGACCGAGGACCGGCCGCATTCGCCCATCGATCGGTTCTTCCGCACCCTGGCCCAGGTCGCCGGGCCCAAAGCGACGGGCATCGTCCTGTCAGGTACCGGCAGCGACGGGGCCCTCGGCATCAAGGCGATCAAGGAAGCGGGCGGGCTCGTGATGGTGCAGGATTCCAGCGAGGCTGCGTACAGCGCCATGCCTCGTAACGCGCTGGCGACGGGCATCGTCGACGTCGTCCGTACCGTCTCCGGGCTGGCCCATACGCTGCGTACCTATCGGGAACGGGCCGACATCGCGGAACTGGCGACAGCGCCCGAGACCCTGCCAGAGGACGGCGCCGCGGACCTGAATAAAATACTGACTCACGTCCGTAGCGCCTCGGGGCATGATTTCACCCACTACAAGCGGTCTACCGTGTTGCGCCGGATCGCCCGACGCATGCAGATCTGCGGGGCTGCCGATTTTGCGGGATACCAGGCCGTACTGGAGAAAGACCCGAGTGAACCCGACACGCTGGTTCGGGACCTGCTCATCACCGTGACCAGCTTCTTCCGGGATCCAGAAGCGTTCCAGACGCTGGAAGACGAAGTCATCCCCGGCCTATTCGAGGGAAAGACGAGTGCAAACGACGTCCGGGTATGGGTGACGGGCTGTGCGACGGGGGAAGAGGCCTATTCCATCGCGATGCTACTGGTCGAGCACGCGGACCGGCTCGATGATCCCCCGAGCGTGCAGGTGTTTGCGACGGATCTCAGCAAGGAGGCCATCAGCATCGCTCGGAAAGGGCTGTACCCGGATACCATCGAGGCTTCCGTGTCCAGGGACCGGCTCCAGCGGTTTTTCACCCGTGAGAAAGACAGCTACCGCGTCAAGGATACGCTCCGAGAGGTGGTGCTCTTTGCCGTACATGATCTCCTCTCCACGCCTCCGTTCACCCGGCTGGATCTTATCAGCTGCCGGAACCTGCTGATCTATCTGCAGCGAGAGGTCCAGGATCCGGTGTTCGACCTGTTTCACTATGCCCTGCGTTCCCACGGATACCTGTTCCTGGGGATGTCGGAGACCCCCGTCGGCCCGCCGGATCAGTTCATCGCTGAACACCCGTCGGAGCATATATACCGGCGGGGACCAGTGACGTTGGCGACGCCACGCATGCCCGAGATGCCACTCAGTGGCTCCGTGGTAACGCTGGGGGAGGTGACCCCTTCAGTGCATCCTGATGTGCCCTTCACGCCCGGGGAATTCCACCAGCGGATCGTCGAGCTGTACGCGCCGCCGAGCGTCCTGGTGAACGAGGATTACGATGTGCTTCACTTCTCCGAGCATGTGGGGCGCTTTCTCGAGCAGCCGGGCGGGGTGCCGACGAAGAATATTCTGGAGATGGTACCTGAGCCGGTGAAGCTGGAGTTGCGCGCGGCGCTCTATAACACGTTTCGCCGGGACAACACGGTCGAGGCGAAGCTCGTCCGCCTCGGCGATGGAGAGACGGCCCGGCATATCCGGGTGACGGTACGCTCGGCGAAGGTGCTGAAGGGAAAGACGCGCTATGCGCTGATCCTCTTCGAAGAGGTGTCCCTGACCGACGATGCTCCCGAGGAGCATGAGGTCCTGGATGAGTGGTCCAGCGAAGCTGGCGAGGTGATCTCCCAGCTGGAGGATGACCTGGCCGCCACGAAAGAGCAGTTGCAGACGACGGTCGAGCAGTACGAGACCTCGAACGAGGAACTCAAGTCCTCCAACGAAGAGCTCCAGTCGATCAACGAGGAGCTAAAGTCAGCGACGGAGGAGCTGCAGACGAGCCGGGAAGAGCTGCAGTCGACGAACGAAGAACTCGTCACCGTCAATGAAGAGTACCGGGCCAAAATCGAGGAGCTGGCGCAGGCGAACAGTGATCTGCGCAACCTGATGGATGCCACGAGCATCGGCATCATCTTTCTCGACGACGCCCTGCGGCTAAGCCGGTACACGCAGGCAATCGAGGACATCTTCAACATCACCCGGGCCGACCTGGGGCGTCCGCTGGCGCACTTCACGCACCGCCTGGCGTACGCCGGGCTGCTGGCCGACGCCGAGCGTGTCCTGAATGATCTTCAAGTCGTGGGCCGGGAGGTGCAGGCCGACGATGCGAACGGGCGCTGGTACCTGATGCGTATGCGGCCCTATCGCACGGCTGACGACAAGGTCGACGGCGTGGTCATCACGTTCGTAGATATCACCGAGCAGAAAGTCGCTGAGGAGCGCCTCGAAGAGAGTCAGCACCGACTGGCAGCCATCGTGGAGAACACCCTGGACGTCATGCTGCTGGCCGATGACAACGCCCAGTACGTGGACTGCAACCGCGCGGCGACGGAGGTGCTGGGCTATACGCGGGAGGAACTCCTGCAGATGGGCGTTCAGGATACTATGGCTAACCCCAAAGCCGAGGACTGTGAGACGACCTGGGCGCAGTTCCTGCTGGAGGAAACGACGGAAGGCGAGATCGTCCTGCAATGTAAAGACGGACGCCTCGTGGATATGGAATACCGCGCGGTCTCCGATATCCTGCCGGGGCTTCATCTTTCCGTCCTGCGCGACATTACGGAGCGCAAACAGCGTGAACACATTCTGGAACGGCAGGCTAAGATTATCGACGAGGTCCACGACGCGGTGATCATCACGGACCTCGACGGCGTGATAGTGTCCGTCAACCGCGGCGGCCAGGAGATGATAGGCTACCCGGAAGACGAACTCGTCGGGCAGCACGTCTCGATGGTGTATGCAGAGGACGAGCGGGCTCTCGTGAACGACAAGGTGATTGCGCCGCTGAAGGAGAATGGAAACCATGAGGCCGAAGTGCGCATCCAGCGGAGGTCGGGAGAGATTCGGTATGCGCACCTGTCGCTGGCGATGCTCCACGGCGAGTCAGGCCTCCCGACGGGCATGGTTGTCTATGCCGTCGGTATTACGGAGCGCAAGGAAGCGGAGAAAGCCCTGGCTGCCGCCAACCGACGCATCAGCCGTATCCTGGAGAGCATCTCCGAGGGCTTTTTCGTCGTCGATGCGGACGATCGGCTGACGTACGTCAACGATCGGGCGCTGGACTTCTGGCAGATGCGACAGGAGGAGCTGATCGGGCGCGTCGTGTGGGAGGTGCTGCCCGAGGCCATGAGCGTGCGTTTCCGCAACGAATACCTCAAGGCGACCAAGCGGCAGGAGAACACGTCCTTCGAGGCCTATTTCGCCCCGCTGAAGAGATGGTTTGCCGCGGACCTGCATCCCTTCGAGGAGGGCGTCTCCGTCTACTTCCGTGATGTTACGGAGCGTCGCCGTCTGGAACAGGAGGTGATCCGTATTCAGGAAGAAGAACAGCGTCGCATCGGTCGGAACCTGCACGATGGTCTCGCCTCGCTCCTTACCGGGCTGGCCATGCTGGGACGCGGCATCGCCAACCGCATCGGGCGCGGCGATCCGGTCGACCTTGAGACGGTGGAAGAGCTCATCCGGCAGGCCCGGAACGGGGCCGAGCAGGCGCGGTCGCTGGCCCACGGGCTCAACCCCGTGAAGCTGGAAGAGCAAGGCCTGGAGGCCGCGCTACGTGAGTTAAGTAGCACCGTCCAGGTGCTCAGCAATGTGAACTGTTCCTGCATCGTGGATGAAGACCTGCCCGAGCTTCGTGGGGCCGAGCATCACTTGTATCGCATCGCGCAAGAGGCCGCGCTCAACGCCGTGCGGCACGCTCAGGGCAGCCGCATCGACCTGCGCTTGCAGCATGACGATGGCGACGTGGTTCTGTCCGTGCACGATGACGGCGTCGGCATCGATCCGGAGGCCGCGAAAAAAGGTGGTATGGGGCTGCACTCTATGCGGTACCGGGCCCATCTCATCGGCGGCAACTTAACCATCCAGCCCGCCCCGGAGGGGGGCACCGACGTCGTGTGTCGCCTTCCGGACTCGCGGCTTTCTATACGCATCAACTCCCCTGAGACCGATGTCGAATAAGCGTCGCATCTATGTCGTCGAAGATCATCCCATCATGCGAAAGGGGTATCGCTACCTCATCGACGCTGAGATGGACCTCGAAGTCTGCGGCGAGGCAGGATCGGCGATGGGCGCCCTGGCCGAGATCCCGGAGGTGGAACCCGACCTCATCATCGTCGACATCTCGCTCGAAGGCATGAGCGGCCTCGAACTGATCAAGCGCCTTCAGAGCCTGTATCCGGAGCTGTTAATCCTCATCATCTCTGCGCACGACGAAGCCCTCTTCGGCGAGCGCGGGCTGCGGGCCGGGGCGCACGGCTACATCATGAAGAGCGAGGTGGACGACGTGGTCATCAAGGCCATCCGGCGCGTGCTGGAGGGCGGCTACTTCGTGAGCGAAGAGATGAACACGCGCATCATGCGGCAATTCCAGCAGGGCAACTGGGATCTGGAGGATGACGCCTCGCCCATCGAGCACCTGAGCGACCGGGAGTTCGAGGTCTTCGAGCTGATGGGCCGCGGCATGACGACCGACGAGATCGGGGAGGCGTTGCACATCAGTCCCAAGACCGTCGAGTCGCACCGGCGGCGCGTGAAGATCAAGCTCGGCATCGACTCGACCAATGAGCTGATGCGACGGGCGACGCTGTGGGTGGAGCAGGAGAAATAGTCGTGCCGGGCCCAAGGCCCCCGAAGGCCGGACTGCCCCCCTCATCAGCGACGGCCCACCGCACAATAATCGATTTGCTCACGTGCGATGACGCATAGTGCTGATAGACCATGGGCCGGACCGTGATCTACGTTGACCACGCGTCATGAAGGCGCGGTCCGCGGCGGCCTCCCCACGTTCAGATCCAGCGCGACTGCCGGGCCCCGAGAGAACGGATGTCATCATGAGCCAGGCAATGGGGCTTCGATCTATGGTGTTTCAGGATTGGCGTGGTGGCGTAGCGGCCGTCCCGGTGCCGATGATCCTTCTGGACGCCGACTGCCGGGTGCAGGTCCTGAATTCAGCCAGCAGAAAGGACGCTCTGCTCGCAAGCGTGCCCATCGGCGGGACGGGGCGAACGGTTCCTCAGAGCTGCTCGCGGTAGCGCAGGCCCGCCAGCGCCACTTTCAGCAGAGCCTGGACGCGCACCGCTCGCTCCTGTTCGAGGATGACGTTCGTCTGGATCCGGCCTTCCGCTGGTTGTGCCTGCCGATCATGGAAGAGAACAGTCCCCACCTGGTCGTGCTGGGGACGACGGACGACCGTTCGGAGACCTCGTCCCGTGTTGAGGCTGCGTCCTCCGCTGAATTCGTCCGCCTCCTGCACGACGAGCTCCGGGCGCCACTGGCGTCGATGGTGGCCATGGCGGCGACGCTGAGTAGTAAGACCACGGACGACATCAGCGCGCGGGCCAAGCTCATCAACCAGACCGGGCGTCAGATACTCCGACGCCTGAACGCCCTGTTGCGCCTCTCGGAGGGGGAAGACGTGACCAACGAGCACTGAGGATAATGCCATCTTCGCTGGACGAGGTCGTGTCGGCGAGAACGCACTGCGTGGGGCGTAGGCGGCGTCAGGGCCGGTCTGTTCTGATCTGCGCGTCTGCCTGAGGGGCCTTTGCTGCCATTGCGGACGGTAGAATGGGAGGAGCCCTGTCAGGCGCCAGTTCGCATGCAGTCCATCTTGAGGCGTATGCATTCCATACCACTCAGTAGCAGCATCCGGAGGGGTAGCCACCATGGCAGAACTCATAAAGACAGATACCGACATCCAGTACGACGTCATCGACGAGTTGGACTGGGAGCCCAGCGTCAACGCTGCCAACATCGGCGTGACCGTGGACGATGGCATCGTGACGCTCTCCGGCCAGGTCGAGAGCTACGCGGAGAAGCTGGCCGCCGAGCATGCGGCCCAGCGCATCGAAGGCGTCCAGGCCGTGGTCGAGGACCTGGAGGTGCAGGTCGGCGGCGAGCGCGGTCGGAGCGACGTGGACCTTGCCCGGAGCGTTCGCGACACGATTTCGTGGCACGTGAGTCTTCCCGCCGGGCAGGTGCAGGTGGTCGTGCACGAGGGCTGGGTCAAGCTGGAAGGCCAGGTCGACTGGCCCTACCAGAAGACGATGGCCCGCGAGGCGGTGAGTAAGCTGGCCGGGGTGAAGGGCATCACAAATCTGCTCACGGTGCGCAAGCGCGCCAGCACGAGCGAGGTCAAGGCCCAGATCCGGAAGTCGTTCGAGCGGGCGGCGCTGATCGACTCCGACAACATCGTCGTGGAGATCGAGGGCGACGCGGCCACGCTGCGGGGGACGGTGCGCTCCTGGGCCGAGCGCGAAGACGCCCTCCGTGCGGCGCGGTCGGCGCCGGGCGTGAAGGAGGTGCACAACAAGCTCGTCATCCAGCCGAAGGTGCTGGCCTGACGGCGTGCGCCGTTTCGGTCACCGCAATAACTGCGCGCTACGGGGCGGTGGCGTGGCGTGCCGGGGGCGTCTCGGGAGGCGGCGTGGGGGTGCCGGGGTCGTCGGGATAGTACGGCGTCTCCGGCGTCCGCGGTTGGTCCGGCTCGTGCGGGTAGTCCGGGTCATCCGGCGGCTCGTCGGGCACGGGCCGTTCGGGGTCGTCCGGATAGTCGGGAGCATCGGGGTCCTGGAGGAACCTGGAGCGAGGAAGCATGGCTGTGTGCGGGCATGGAACAGGAGGGGCGGGTGAAGGCGGGAGGTCGTGAACCAACACGCCTCCAGGTGCAAGAAACAGACGGTCGTCGTCAGACATCCTCG
>JAAAOL010000305.1 GCA_009908885.1 Bacteroidota bacterium
GCGGTACAGGTAGACGCCCGAGGGCAGCCCGGCGGCGTCGAACGTGGCGGTGTGCGTCCCGGCCGGCTGCGTGCCCTCAGCCAGCACCGCGACCTCGCGGCCCAGCAGGTCGTAGACGGCGAGGCGCACGTCGGCGGCCTCGGGCAGGGCGTAGCGGATCGTCGTCTGCGGGTTGAAGGGGTTGGGATAGGCTCCGTCGAGTGCGGCCTGCTCCGGCACGGCCTCGCCGCTGCGCTTCGACGCGCGCTGCTCGGTGATGTGGAAGGGCAGCACGGCGGACTGGTGCAGCACGGGCGTGCCTCCGCCCTCGGTGATCGCGAACAGCACCAGGCCATAGGCGGACGGGTCGGACGTGTCGATGTAGGTGCCGCCGTTGCCCCAGATGGCGTTGAGTCCCACGAGCGGATCGTCGAAGCCGAACGGCGGCTCGTTGCGTCCCACGAGCGGATCGTCGAACCCCACCAACGGGTCATCAAACCCGACGAGCGGATCGTCGAAGCCGACCAGTGGATCGTCGAAGGCGTCCCAGGGCGTATCGATGGGGCCGCGCCCCGGGAGGATGAGTCCCGCCTCGCCCGGCACCATAATCACGCGACCCGAGAGAAACGGTCCGTCGACCTCTTCGCCGTGGCCGATGCCGTAGACGAAGCGGACCCGCACGGCGCGCGGCGTGGAGGCGTCGACGGTCGTAAAGGTCTCCAGCGCGTCGAGCAGGGCGCGAGGGCCGACCTCGATCCCGGTGATCTCAGCGTCGAAGCCGAGCTCCAGCGTGGCGCAGGGATGCTGCTTCGTGCAGCGGCGGTCTTGCGCCTGCGCGGGAGCGCTGAGCAGGTTGAAGAGCAGAAGGGCGATGAGGCTCGCGGCGGCGAGCAGGGACGTGCGATGCGGCGTGTTCGGCATGGCAAGCATGATGAGATGTGCGGTCTGATGGTGAAACGTGAAGCGGAGGTCGTGGCGCGGGATGCCGTCGTCCTCTGACGCGACGGTGCGCCGTCGACCGTATCATCGAGATGTTGGGCGGCACGCGTCGATGGCCTGCTTCCAGGCGTCGGCATTGCGCACCCGCAGGCGGAGGGTCTCCCCACTGCTGAGCCAGAGGAGCAGCCGTCCGGTGCTGGTGACATCGACCTGCAGGATGCGCGCCACCGCGATCTGGCGGCGGTAGCGGCCTCGCCAGCTCCACCCGGCGAGTTCGAGGCGGTCCCGGTGTAGCGTCATGCGCGGGAACAGGAACAGCGGCTCGCGGAAGCTGAAGCATCCGGAGCGCACCGCGTCTGCCGAGGACGCGTCGGGATGTGACGAGGACGTGGACACCGATAGCGGCCCGGCGCGATGAGTTGAAGGCGTGCCCGGGCAACCTATAGGCTGGCGGCCTCCTCCGGCGGACGAAGCCTTGCCCGCATCGGCCCTGTCCGATGACGGCCAGGAAATGTCCGATACAGGACAGGCAGGCGATGAACGTGAGCGGATGTGGGAAACGGGGAGCGTCGAGAATGGGGTGAGCGGGATACCGCCGTATGGCTCACCGCCTACTGCTCCCCGTGCTCGGTGGGCGTGTGGCCGAAGTGCTTGCGGAACGCCCGCGAGAAGTGCGAGGGATTTTTGAAGCCGACCCGGTAGGCGATCTCTGACGCCGTGCCCGCCTCGGCGGTCAGCAGGTGGGCGGCCCGTTCGAGGCGCACCCGCCGGATGAACGCCTGGGGCGTCTCGCCCGCCGCGTCCTTGAGGCGGCGCCGGAGCTGCCGGGCACTGAGCCCCACGGCAGCGGCCAGGTCGCCCACGCCGAAGTCGGACTCGTCCAGGTGCGCCTCCACGGCGGCCACCACGTCGCGCAGGAACGCCTCCTCGGCGGACGAGACCGGCACGCCCTGCGGCTGCAGCATCACTTCGCCCCGGTACTGGTCGCGCAGTGCCTGCCGCGTGGCCAGGTGCCGCCGCACCCGGGCCTGGAGCACCTCCGCGTCGAACGGCTTGGTGACGTAGTCGTCGGCGCCGGCCTCCAGGCCCCGGACCACGTCGTCCGCGTCCGCGCGCGCCGTCAGCAAGAGGACCGGCACGTCCTGCAGGTCGTCGTCTGCCCGGACGGCCTGCACCAGCGCCAGCCCGTCCATCTCCGGCATCATCACGTCGGCGAGGATCAGGTCGGGGTGGTGGCGGCGGGCAGCGTCCAGGCCCGCCCGCCCGTCGGGTGCATCGAGCACGCGATACTGCGCTTCGAGGTAGCTGCGCACGAGGCGACGCACCTCGTCATGGTCTTCGATGACGAGCACGGTCAGGGCGTCCTCGCGCGCCGGAGGTTCGGGACCCTCCTGCCGCTCCACGTCGCCGTCTGCCGGGCCGTCCCATCCGTCGTCGGCGCGCGGGTGGCGGAGCGATGGGGCGTCCGCGGCTTCACCCTCTGCGGGCTGGCCTGCCGGAAGCTGCACTGTGAAGGCGCTCCCGAAGCCCGGCTCGCTCTCGACGGTGATGCGACCGCCGTGGAGGTCGACCAGCTCGCGGGCCAGCGCCAGCCCGATGCCCGTCCCTTCGTGCGGGCGCGTGGCCGACGGGTCGCCCTGCTGGAAGCGGTCGAAGACATGCGGCAGCACGTCCGGCGGGATGCCCGGCCCGGTGTCCTTGACCACGATCTCCGCGGCTATTGGCGGGTCAGCGCGGTCGGGGTGGTCGTCGCCGGGGGCACTGACGGTGACCCACACCTTTCCGCCCGCCGGGGTGAACTTGAGGGCGTTCGCCACCAGGTTGCCCACCACCTTGTCCAGCGCATCCGGGTCGAAGGCGAGGTGCAGCGGCTCGGGCGGCGTGCGCACCTGCAGCGCGATGCCCTCGCGTTCGGCCAGCGGCTGGAAGGCGCGTACTCCTTCGGCCACGAACGCGGTGAGATCGCCACGCGCCCGCTGCAGCGTCATCGCCCCGCTCTCCAGCTTGGCGAGATCGAGCAGTTGATCGACCAGCCGGAGCAGGCGCCGGGCGTTGCGGAGCACGAGCCCGAGGCGCTGCTGGCGCTCCGGGTCCTCGGCACCGCGCAACTCCTCCTCGATGGGCGCCGTGATGAGCGTCAGCGGCGTGCGAAACTCGTGGCTGAGGTTGGCGAAGAAGCGACTCTTGGCCGCGTCCAATTCGGACAGGCGGCGGGCCTGTGCTTCCGTCTTGCGCTTCTCCGCCCGCAGGTCGCGCGTCCGCTCCGTCACGACGGCTTCGAGGTGCCGTTGCCGCTCCCGGAGCCGATGTACGCGCCAGCGGTAGGCGCCCACCACCAGCCCGACGAGCGCGACTCCGCAGAGGACGGCGAACCACGTCGTCTCGTAAATGTAGGGCGGAATCGCAAACGTATAGCGAGCGGGGATGCCCGGAGCACCGCCTCCCAGGCGCGCCCGCACCTCGAAGCGATGCTCGCCGGGTCCCAGGTTGGTGTAGCGGACGACGGGTGCGTCGGTCGCGCGCCACGCCTGCTCGCCAGGGAGGAGGCGGTATTCGTAGCGGACGCGCTCGGGCTGCCGGAAGTAGGGCGCCGCGAAGGTGAACTGCACCTCCCGGTCGTCGGCAGTGAAGGATGTATCGGCGTCTGGCGTCACTGCCACGTCCCGGCGGGTGACCTGCGTCAGCAGCGTGCGCGGCGCCTCCTCCGGCCGGGTGAGCGCCGAGCGAGGCAGCTTCGTGAGGCCGATGACGTGGGAGACGTACAGCGTGTCACCCAGCAGGAGGGCGCTCTCGGTGTTGTTGGAGAGGAGCCCGTCGGCCTGCGTCAGGTGGTGCAGCAGCTGGCCGTCGGCCTGGTTCAGGATGAAGAGCCCTTCCTGGCTGCGCACGTAGGCGAGGCTGTCTCCCGCGAGGATGACGCGGCGCACGGTGCGGCCCGGCAGCAAGCGTCGGTATGGAGATCCGGCGGGTTTGGCGGTGTCCCGGTCAGGGACCGCCCGCGCGGGGTCGACCAGCAGCAGGCCCCGCCCGGCGACGGGCATCCAGACGCGCCGCCGCGTATCGACCGCCATGTGCCGCGCCACGGCCTCGGCGAACCCCGGCAGCCGCGCCAGCGTGTCCAGCGCCAGTACGGGCTCGGCTCCCGCCGTGAGGCGTCCCCGGAGCAGCGCGTCCCGGCTGCGAATGACGACGCCCCCCTCAGGCGCCGGGGCGACGGCATAGTACCATCGCTCGAAGGCGGGCCACCGGAGCAGCGGCACCGGCGGGCGCCCTGCCTCCGGGTCGTGGTAATACAGGCCATTATTGTGCGTGAAGAGGGCCGTACCATCGGCCTGCACGAAGCCATAGACCGCCCCCTGGTGCGCCTCCATCTGCTGCCAACTGTCGCCATCGTACCGATACCAGCCTGAGGCGCCCAGCGCGTGAACGTGCCCGTCGGCGCTGCGTGGCAAGAGCCCCCATCGCATCGCGCCATCCGGCGCCGTCCGCGCAGGGTCGGGCGCGATGCGAATCAGCCCGTTGCCGTAGGAAGACAGCCAGACGGTCCCATCGCGTCCCCTCCGAAAGTTGCCGAGGTTGTTGAGCGGTCGCCCCTGCAGCGTCTCGACGTGCCGCACCGCAGGCGCATACAGGTGGACGAGCCCTTTGCGGGTGCCGAGCCACAGCCCCCCCTGGTGGTCGCGGGTCACACTCAGGAGGTAGTCGGAGGGCAGGCCGCGGCGGCGGTCGAAGCGCATCCGGTAGCGCCCCGACGCCGCAGCGTGCTCCATAAGGCCTGCCGACGTGAGGACGTGCACCGTCGCCCCGTCGGCGTACAGCGCTCGGACGTTCACGTCCTGGTCCGGGAGCCGATGGATGGGGACGAGCCGGTCCGCGGTCGGGTTCAACCGGTAGATCCGGTGCTCCCGCGCTACTACCGCTGCGCCCTGGCCCGTGAAGCGCAGCCCCACCCAGGTGCGCTGTCGACGAGCCACCGGACCACCTACGAACTGCACGGAACCGTCGGCCCGGTAGCGCCCCACGCCGAACTGTCCATCCAGCACCCACAGCTGCCCCGTCCCGTCGAAGTCCGCATCGACGACGCCCACGTCCCACGAGGGCACCTGGCGCGCCCGCTCGGGCGAGAGCGTGTACCGATACGCCGTGCGCTGGGGCTCCGCTGCGTCCGGCGGCAACGTCCAGAGCGCCTGGCGGGTGACGAACAGCGTCGTCTCCCCCTTCATGAGGATGCGCTGGACCGCCTCGCCCGGCAGCAGTCGGCGCAGGACGCGCCCGCTGCGCACCTGCACCACACCGCGGCGCCGCACGGCACACCAGAGGCTTCCGTCCGGCCCCGGCGCGATGTGGTCTACGGCGGCAGCACCGATCTCTTCGGGCAAAGGCACCGGCGCGATGCGCTCGCCGTCGAAGACCGCGAGGCCCGTCCGCGTGCCGATCCACAGCCGGCCGTCTGGCCCCTGCGCCACCGCAAGCACCTCCTCGTGCGGCAGACCGTGAGCTGAGGTGTAGTGCCGGAAGGGGACCTGCTCCGCGCGGACGGCCGGAGGTCCCAGGGCCACGACGCCCAGGAGCAATAGCAGGCACCACGGCCACCGCTTGCGCCAGCGCATAGCAACGAGTGAAGTCGAAGGGGTCGGCATGAAGATACCGACCGTGATGCAGGGGCGCAATCGCGTGGACGACCGGCTGCTGCTGCCGCCACCTTCCGGGAGAGGCTGATCTGATTCCGGAACGGGCAGTCAGGCCGTCGTCGCGGAACGGGAGGTGGCGTCTACGTCAGCGGGAGGCACGCCGCGCCACGAGCAGGTCAAGGCCGTGATGAAGACCACCTGCGGCCCGCGCGAGAGTGCACTGAAGGACGTCACCGCCGCCCTCTACCGCCCCGGTGCTCTCCTCTCATCCAACACACGGTCCCCGCCGCGCGCCGATAGACACGTGCTCTCCCCGCGCTACGCGCACCAGCGATAGAGTCTCCCCCTTCCCGATAGATAGACCATGCGCACACGCCGAGCGCACCGGTATCCGTCCACAAACGGAGGGGGTCATCGCTACGAAGCGGGCGTTTTCTCTGGCGGCTGCGCACGACCCAGCAGGACCCAGCCACCGAGGCCGGAGATGAGTGAGGCGACGAGGATGCCGATCTTCGCGCTGTCGAGCGCCACTTGCTCTTCAAACCCCAGGTTGGCAATAAAAAGCGACATCGTAAACCCGATCCCGGTCAGCCACGCCACACCGTAGACCTGCCGCCAGCTCACGTTCTCCGGGAGTTCGGCCCAGCCGAGGCGCACAGCCAGCCACGCGAAGAGGCTGACGCCGAGCTGCTTGCCCAGCACCAGGCCCGCGATAATGCCCAGCGTGATGGTCGAGCCAAAGGCCACTCCCAGCATCTCACCACTCAGCACCACGCCCGCATTGGCGAGAGCGAAAACGGGCATGATAAAGAAGCCTACCCACGGATGAAGGCTATGCTCCAGGCGCTCCAGCGGCGTCTGCACGGCCTCACAGCTCTCCTCCAGCGTGTGTACGACGGCCTGCTGCTCACTGAAGAGTGCCCCTTCGTCGGCGTCAGCCGCTTCACGGTAGCGCTTCATCAGGTAGTCGCCCTCCTCCTGAAACTGCGCCGCGGGAATACGCTGGCGCGCGGGGATGGTCAGCGCCAGGAGCACACCGCCGATGGTGGCGTGGATGCCCGACTTGAGGAAGGCCACCCAGAGCCCGATGCCCAGGAGCACGTAGGGCAGGGGATGGCGCGTATTCATGCGGTTGATGACGACGAGCGCGACGAGAAAAGCGGCCGCCGCCACGAGCGCCCCCACCTTCAGCTCGGCCGTGTAGAAGAAGGCGATCACGAGCACGGCGCCGAGGTCATCGGCGATGGCGAGTGCGGTGAGGAAGATCTTGAGCGAGAGCGGCGCGCGCGAGCCCAGGAGCGCGAGGACACCGAGAGCGAAGGCGATGTCCGTGGCCATGGGGATGGCCCAGCCGTCGATGCCCGCGGTGCCCACGTTGAAAAGCACGTAGGCCGCAGCCGGTACCACCATGCCACCCACCGCAGCAGCCAGCGGCAACGCGGCCTTCTTGGGGGAAGCAAGCTCGCCGACGAGCACCTCTCGCTTGATCTCCAGACCGACGACGAAAAAGAAGATCGCCATCAGCCCGTCGTTGATCCACAATAGCAAGGGTTTGGAGATGGCGAACTCGCCCACGCCGACCGTCATCACGGTCTGCCAGAGGGCGACATAGGAGTCCCCCCACGTCGAGTTGGCCCAGAGGAGAGCCAGCACGGCAAACCCGAGCAGGAGCACACCGCTCGCCGCCTCGATGCGCACGAACGACGCAAAGGTTCGAATAATGGGATGCTTCGGATCGCGCTGGATCAGTGTCTTCTTTGCCATCGGAGTACGACAGGAAATAGCTTCGGAGGTACGAGTCAGGGACGAGGGCTAGTTCTGACCGGGTACGTGAGTGACAGATCCGCCTGCTTGCGACACTGTCATCATGTGCGGAGCGTCGCGTAGGCGCAGGCGTAACACGTCTCCGGCATGTGCGGCACCTCGACCGCTTCATCATTTCGCCGCCTCCCGTGCCTGCTACGGAGCCACATGGCGCTCCAGGGCGGCAATCAGATCGTCCGACAACTCGCGCAGGCCCGTATCGAGCAGGGCCACCAGTTCGTCATAGTCACCTACTGTCCATCCGTCCGCCCGGTAATCGGTGGTGCCCCGCGCAAGCACCGCACCATCTTGCTGATCTATGATCTCCCAGGTGGCCAGCAGGTAGGCCGCGCCCTCGGACGCCGTCGGCACCTCGGGGGCGAGGCCCTCGAAGCGCAGCAGGTGGAGTTGGATCAGGTAATCATGCCGTGCCCGGGGCGCCCATGGGACCACGTCGATACCGTCGAGGGATCCCCGTGCCGCCAGGTGGGCGGCTACCGTGCGGTTGATCCCCCCGGCGAGCTCCTCGCCCCACCGGTGGAACTCGGAGAAGCGAAGCTGGTGAGGTCCCTGCCGGACGACGATGAAGGGGGTCTCCAGGTATTCGGCGAGCTGCGGTTGCCGCAGCCCGATGGCGAGGCCGGCGAGGCGTTCGGCCGAGGCGTCGGTCTCCGGCAGCGGGGTTCCACCGAGCACGTAGTGCTGCTGAGGCGGTTCGTCTCGGCTCAGGCTAAAGCACCCCGTCAGGGCGACGAGCGCGCAAAGGAAGGCTAGGCGTATCACGTTCATATCGTGCGTCATGGCTGTCGTTCAGGCGCTTTTTTCCCGCGGAGGAGCATGTCCGGGTTTCGTTCCAGCGAGCGGGCAAGCAGGTTCAGCGCGTCGGCCGCTTCCTTCATGCTGGAGAGCGCCTCCTCCATCTGATACCCGACGCCGGAGTCCGCCGAGAGGTATCCCTGCGTGTCTTCGAGGGTTTCTCGCACCGACTGCAGCGTGAGGAGCACCTCCGTGTTCGTACTGTCTATGTGCCCTTGAAGGGGCTCGATGGCCCCGCCGAGCTGCTCGGCCAACAACTGGATCTCGGCCATCGTGCGTTTGAACTGCGCCGTCATCTCTGGGACCTCTCCGACGGCGGCCCGGATCTCCGGGGAGTCGGCCAGCCGCTCGATGGACCGGGCCGATGCCACGACCGACGCGTTGAGCCCTTCCATGTCCACCGCTTCCAGCATGTCGTTCACCTGAAACAGAATTTGAAGTACCTCGCCGATGAGGCTGCCCGCCTGGGTTCCGAACGCAGCCAGAAGCGACGGGGCCGTCGGGATCTCCGGAAAGGCAGTAGGTCCCTGGGTGAGCTTCGGTCGTTCCGGGTCCTCGCGGTAGGTGAGTTCGATGTAGAGCTGGCCGGTGACGATGCTCTCCATTTGCAACTGAGCCCGGAGCCCGTCGTCGATCTGCCGCCGCAATACCGCCCCGTCGGTCAGATCGACAAAGGTGCCGTCCTGCGACGTGAGGCGGTTGAGGTCGATCTCGTACTGCACCGGTACCTCGAAGGTCTTGTCCGTCTGGTCAATCCGGATCAGGAGATCCGTGACGTTGCCGACGGGCACGCCCTGGAACTTCACCGGTGCCCCTACCTCTAGGCCGTTGACCGACTCCCCGAAGTGGCTGATAAAGACCGACCGATCCGCGAACCACCCGGTGGAAGCGAGCACCGCAACACCGAGCACGGTCAGCGCCAGCGCGCCGATCAAGAATAGTCCAATCGCGGTTGGGTTGGCGCGTAGGCTCATGGCCGGGGCTTGAAGGTTGATGGGGGGTCTGATGCGGGAGGCGCGTCGACGCCGCTGCTGCGCGTGAGGAACCGGTGCACCTCCTCGCTGGGCGGGTCGTCTCGCAGGTCGGCCGGATCGCCCAGCGCGGTCATGGTTTTCTGCTTGATGTCCAGAAACAGCGCCCGGTCGGCAATCTTGAAGATGCTCGCGAGGTCGTGGCTGACCACGACGATGGTCGTGCCGAAGCTCTCGCGCAGTTGCAGGATCAGGTCGTCGAGGCGGCTGGCCGTAATCGGGTCCAGGCCGGAGGAGGGTTCGTCGAAGAACAGCACCTCCGGATCTAGCGCCGAGGCGCGGGCGAGGGCGGCGCGCTTGCGCATCCCCCCGCTGATCTCGTTGGGATAGAACGACTCGAAGCCGCGCAGCCCGACCAGGGCCAGCTTGAGCGAGACGACCTCAGCGATGGCCTCGGGAGGCAGGTCCGTGTACTCTTCGAGGGGCAGGGCCACGTTCTCGGCCAGCGTCAACCCGCTCCACAGGGCGCCGTTCTGATAGAGTACGCCCATGCGCCGAAGGATCCGCTTCCGCGTCGGCGCGTCGGCCTCCCCGAAGTCGTCGCCTTCGAACAGGATCGTGCCCGCTGCCGGCTGCTTGAGCCCGATCAGGTGTTTGAGCAGGGTGCTCTTCCCGCTGCCGCTGCCTCCCATGATGACGAAGATCTCCCCCCGCCGCACCTGAAAGCTCAGGTCGCGCATGATGACGAGCGACCCGTAGGCCATCGTCAACGCTCTGACTTCGATGGGCGGTGCTGCTTCCATGACGACGTTATACTTCGAGGATGACCGCGAGCCAGTCGACCACGGCGTTGGCCAGAATGATGAGCGTGATGGCTGTGACCACGGCGGACGTCGCGGCGCGCCCGACCGCCCCCGCGTCGTTTCCGGTCTGCAGGCCCCGCAGACAGCCCGACAGGCCGATGATCAGCCCGAAGACCGATCCTTTGACCACCCCCAGCAGGCCGTCGGTGAGGGTCACCGGCGTCAACAAGCCGCCGATGAACTGCGTCGTGGAGAGGTCCAGCAGGGCGACCGAAACGATCATGCCTCCCATAATGCCGATAAAGTCGGCGTAGATGGTCAGCAGGGGCATCATCAGGAAGAGGCCCAGGACCCGGGGCAGCACGAGATGATCGACCGGCGAGAGGCCGAGGGTCTTGAACGCGTCAATCTCTTCGGTGATCTTCATGCTGCCGAGTTCGGCGGCGAAGGCGGCGCCCGTCCGTCCGGCCATGATGATGCCCGTCATGAGAGCGCCCATCTCTCTGAGCATCCCGTAGCCGACCAGGTAGGAGACGTAGTAGCCGGCTCCGAACCGGCGAAGTACGACGGCCCCCAGAAAGGCGATAATCAATCCGACGAGAAAGCTGATCAAGGTGACGATGCCCAGCGCGCCCGAACTGTTTGATTGCACCACGACCCAGAAATCCCGCCAGCGCATCCGTACCCGCAACAGCAGCAACCCGATGAAGCCGACGGCCACTTCCCCTACGAACGTCATCGAGGCCATGATGGAGTCGAACGCGGAGAGGCCCTTCGTGCCGAGCCGGGTGACGAGCGAGACTTTTTCCTCCTCGTGGTCGATCTCCTGCTCCGGCACCGCCTGGGCGAGTTCGAGGAGACGCGCGATGTCTTCCGGCAGGCTTTCGGCGTTGAAGGCGAGGTCGTGGGCCTCGCAGTAGTTCATGCCTTGCAGGAGAAACGTAAGCAGGCTGCTGTCCCACGTGCCGAGTTTCGTGGTGTCGAAGCCGACCGCCTGCACCGCGCCCGCCTCCGTCCGGTCTTCGACGACCCGGTCG